>NZ_DBNHWK010000097.1:0-22502 GCF_057140465.1 Gaiella sp. | reverse complement strand
TATCTCCTCGCGCACCTCCCGACCGAGCGGCCCCGCTACGCGCGCCAGGCGCTCGACCCGTACGTCGACCTCGACACGATCGGTGACGACGAGCGGTCGGACCCCCACCACTTCGGCCCGAGCCTCGCGAGGAAGATCGCGGCCTGCGAGGGCATGGAGGTCGCGAGCCACACGTTCAGCCACTTCTTCGCCCTCGCGGACGGGCAGACGCAGGCGCAGTTCGAGGCCGACCTCGAGGCGTCGATCGCGTCCGTCGAGCGCATCGCGCCGCGGCCGGTGAGCCTCGTCTTCCCGCGCAACCAGGTGAACCCGGAGTACCTCGAGACCTGCCGCCGTCTCGGCTTCACCAGCTTTCGCGGCAACGAGCGGAGCTGGATGTACACGGCGGGCGACGAGGCCGCGAACAGGCCCATGAAGCGGGCCGCGCGGCTCGTCGACGCCTACCTGCCCCTCTCCGGTACGAACACGTCGCGGCCGTCCGTCGACGCCGGGATCGTCGACCTCCCCTCGAGCAGGTTCCTCCGCCCGGCGACCGGGGCGCCCCGACGTCTCGAGCGGCTGCGCGTGCGCAGGGTCACGACCGCGATGGAGAGCGCGGCGCGCACCGGCGCCACCTTCCACCTCTGGTGGCACCCGCACAACTTCGGGCGGGACCTCGACCGCAACCTCCACGTGCTGGAGGAGATCCTGGCCGTGTTCGGGCGTCTTCGACGGGACTACGGGATGCGCAGCCTGACGATGCGGGAGGCGGCGGAGGAGGTGATGGCCGCGTGACGGTCGTGATGCTCGCCGGTCGGGGCAGCTCGACCTGGGTCGTCTACAACGCGCTCCGCGACGACGTGTCGATCGAGACCGTCGTCCTCGAGCGGCCGCCGTCGCAGGCACGGTTGCTGCGGCGCCGCGCGCAGCGGCTCGGGTGGAGCACCGTCGCCGGGCAGGCGATGTTCGTCGCCTACGCCCGTGCGACGGCCGGACGTCACCGTGCCAGGGTGGCCGAGATCCTCGGGGCCGCCGGTCTCTCGGCGGAGAGGCCGTCCGACGCCCCCGTCGTCGAGGTCGAGAGCGTGAACGACGACTCGGTGATCGCGCTCCTCCGGGCCGCGAACCCGAGCGTGGTGATCGTGAACGGCACCCGGATCGTCTCGGAGCGTGTCCTGTCGGCGGTCGAGGCGCCCTTCCTCAACCTGCACGCCGGGATCACGCCGCGCTACCGGGGCGTGCACGGCTGCTACTGGGCCCTCGCGAACGGCGACCCGGAGCACGCCGGCGTCACGGTGCACGTCGTCGACCCCGGAGTCGATACCGGTCCCGTGGTGGCGCAGGCCCTTGTCCGGCCGATCCCGGACGACGGCTACCACACGTTCCCGGCGCTCCAGCTCGCCGCGGGCGTCCCGCTGTTGCGGGAGGCGGTCGTCGCCGCGGGGGCGGGTCGCCTGACCACGATCGAGGTCGGCGGCGAGTCACGCCTCTACTACCACCCGACGATCGGCGCCTACCTGCGGAACCGCCGGCGGCTCGGGCTCCGCTAGCCGGACGTCGCGCGAGCGTGTCGCCCGCCACGCGTCGCACCTCGCCCTTCGAGGCGATCCCGGCGATCGAGAGGCGCACCCCGTCCTCGCGGAGCGTGAAGATCCCCGGTCCACGGCCGTCTCCTCGATCTCGCGGGTCGGTGCACTGATCGGGGCCGCGATCTCGTCCCTGATCGGCATCACCTCGAACAGGGGCACGCGCCCCGGTACCCGGTGTCACCACACCGGCGGCAACCGACCACCCGGTATCGGCACGAGCGAATCCGGGATTGAGGGACAATCGGCGACGTCATGCGGGTGGTCGTGCAGCGGGTGTCGAGCGCGTCGGTGCGCGTCGACGACGTGGTCGTGGGAGCCTGCGGGCGGGGCGTGCTCGTGCTCGTCGGTGTCGCCCAAGACGACACCGAGCAGCAGGCGGGTGCGCTCGCACGACGGGTCGCCCGCTTGCGGATCTTCCCGAATGCCGACGGGCGCTTCGACCGGTCCCTCCACGACGTCGGCGGCGAGGCCCTCGTCGTCAGCCAGTTCACGCTGATCGCCGACGGTGCGCGCCAGAAAGGGGCTCGGCCCGACTTCGGGAAGGCAGCCCGCCCGGCCGTCGCGGCGCCGCTCGTCGAACGGTTCGTGGAGGCCCTGCGAGCCGAGGGCGTGCCCGTGCAGACGGGCGTGTTCGGCGCGTACATGGCGGTCGAGCTCGTCAACGACGGGCCGGTGACGATCGTTCTCGACGCCGCCCCTCCCGGTCGGTAGCGCGACATCGGCGCCCGTGGCGGCCGACGGCGCGACGGCCGCCCACGCTCGTCTCGCCGGGCGGCGTCCGAGAGGGCCTTGGAGCGGCTCGGGGCTCATCGGGCCCGTGCGGGATCCGCCGCATTCGCTGCCGCGAGACGCCGCTCCCGGGATCGGTAGATCGACGTCCGCCCGGCCCCACAGTATGGTAGGCAGCCGTACGAAGTTCCTACGGATGTGCCTGCAAGCACGCGTCTGCAGGCTTCCGCGTAGACAGAAGGAGGACATGGCTCGAGTTCTCGATTCGCTGGCGATGGGTACCCGGGGGAGGGCCACGAACGGGCAGTGGGGCGGCGACTCGCTCGAGCTCAACGACGGGTCTCGCGTGGCGGTGATCGGAGGAGGCCCGGCCGGGTCGCTCTTCTCCTACTTCCTCCTCAAGACGGCGACCGCGGTCGATCTCACGATCGACGTCGACATCTTCGACCCACGGTCGTTCACGCGGTGCGGGCCCGGCGGCTGCAACCACTGCGGCGGGATCGTCTCCGAGTCGCTCGTCCAGATCCTCGCCGCCGAAGGCATCAAGCTTCCCCCCGGCGTCGTCCGTCGCGGCATCGAGTCGTACGTCGTGCACATGGACGTCGGCAGCGTCCGCATCGAGAGCCCGGTGGGTGAGCGGCGGATCGCGGCCCTCTACCGTGGGCACGGCCCACGCGAGGGCGAGGATGCCCCGGGCACGAGCTTCGACAACTTCTTGATGGACATGGCCGTCGATCGGGGGGCGCGCGTGGTGCGCAAGCTCGTGACCGGGATCGACTGGAGCGGCGACCTGCCGCGGCTGCTCGAGCCGGACGGCACCGCCAGCCCCTACGACCTCGTGTGCATCGCGACGGGGGTGAACAGCAACTTCGTGCGGCTCCTCGAGGGCTCCGGCGTCGAGCTGCGAATGCCCGAGACGACGCGGACGTACATCTGCGAGTTCCGCACCGGTGACGAGAACCTCGAGGAGCGCCTCGGCCACGCGATGCACGTGTTCCTCCTCGACATCCCGCGACTCGAGTTCGCCGCGTTCATCCCCAAGGGCGAGTTCGTCACGATGTGCCTGCTCGGCGACGACGTCGACCAGGAGCTCGTGCACACGTTCCTCACGTCGCCCGAGGTCCGCCGCTGCCTTCCGGTCGACGAGCTGCCCTGCGTCTGCACGTGCTCGCCGATGATCAACGTGCGCGGCACCAGCCAGCCGTTCGCCGACCGCCTCGTCGTCGTCGGCGACAGCGGCGTGACGAGGCTCTACAAGGACGGCATCGGCGCCGCGTTCCGCACCGCCAAGTCGGCGGCCACCACCGCCGTGATCCAGGGCATCTCCGAGGAGGCATTCAGGCGCACCTACCTCCCGACCTGCAAGGCGATCTCGTCCGACAACGCGATCGGACGCGTGATGTTCGCGTTCACCCACGTGTTCAAGCACGCGCGCTTCACGCGCCGCGCGATCCTCCGCAAGACGACGCGTGAGCAGGCGGCCGCCGGGAGCGCGAAGCGGCTCAGCTTCGTGCTCTGGAACATGTTCACGGGGAGCGCGCCGTACCGGGAGATCTTCGTCTCCGCGCTCCATCCGGGCTTCGTCGGCGGCCTGGCCTGGAACCTGGCAGCCGGCGTGTGGCCCAAACGGCGGCGAAAGGAGCTCGCCGATGCGGCGCGGTGATCTCGGGACGACGTACGGCGACGGAGACGAGATCGTGCGGGAGGGCGAGACGGGGTCGTGCATGTTCGTGATCCAGGCCGGCAAGGTCGAGGTCGTGCACGGTGCGAACGGCGACGCCCAGCGGCTCGCCGTGCTCAGCGAAGGCGACTTCTTCGGCGAGATGGCGCTGTTCGGCGAGGCGCAGCGCTCGGCGACCGTGCGCGCGCTCGGGGAGGCGCGGGTGCTGAAGGTGGACAAGCGGACGCTGCTCCGGCGGATCCACGAGGATCCCCTCCTCGCGCTCACCCTGCTCGAGTCGCTCTCCGCACGCATCCGGCGGTTGAACGACCAGGTGACCCGACTCGGAGGTGTCCCGTGAGCTCGACACCCGCCGACGGCTCCCCGTTCGCGCGCATCACCCCGTCGTTCCGGCCGGAGCAGGCCGAGCGGATGCCGCCGTGCCAGTTCAACTGCGCCACCTCCGGGCTCGTGCGGTCGTGGATCGGCGTGATCGCCCAGCGCAAGAAGACCGGCCTCACCGACGAGCAGGCCTTCGACGAGGCGTGGTCGATCATCGCCGACCGCAACCCCTTCGTCGCCGCGCTCGGCCGGATCTGCCCCCACCCCTGTGAGTCCGACTGCAACCGCGCCACGCTGGACGGGGCGGTCTCCATCAACGCGATGGAGCGGTTCCTCGGCGACTGGGCGATCGAGCGCGCGCTTCCTCTGCCCGGGCTCGCCTCCGCTCCTCAGCCCGAGTCGGTCGGCGTGATCGGCGCCGGGCCGTCCGGGTTGTCGTTCGCGTACCAGATGGCACGCCGTGGCTACCGGGTCACCGTCTACGACACGCACCCGCAGGCCGGCGGGATGCTCCGCTACGGCGTCCCCGACTACCGCCTCCCCGGCGACGTGCTCGAGGCGGAGATCCAGAGGATCGTCGACACCGGCGTCGAGCTCCGGCTCGGCACCGCGGTCGGAGAGGACGTGACCCTGGTCGACCTGCGCGACGCGCACGACGTCCTCTACGTCGGTATCGGCGCGCAGGCCGGGCGGGACCTGGGCCTCGACGGCGACACGGAGCTTCCGGTCTGGCGCGGCATCGACTACCTGCACGCCGTCAACACCGGCCAGCGCATCGACCTCGGTGCGCGCGTCGCCGTGGTCGGCGGCGGGAACACCGCGATCGATGCCGCTCGCACCGCACGACGCGGTGGTGCCGACGTCACGCTCGTCTACCGGCGGTCGCGGGAGGAGATGCCCGCCAGCCCGCACGAGGTCGTCGAGGCGGAGGAGGAGGGAGTCGCGTTCCTGTTCCTCGCCGCGCCCGTCGGCGTCGAGCCGGCGTCCGACGGCAGCCTCGTCCTCCGCGCCTCGCGCATGGAGCTCGGCGAGCCCGACGAGTCCGGCCGACGGCGACCCGTCCCGATCCCCGGGTCGGCGCTCGAGCTCGAGGTCGACTCGGTGATCGCCGCCGTGTCCCAGGAGCCCGTCTGGGAGGGGCTCGAGGAGCTCCACGACGGGGGCAGGCTCGCCGCGGACGCGATGGGCTGGGTGCAGGGAGACGTGTGGGCCGGCGGCGACGTGCGGAACCTCGGCATCGCGGGCGAGGCGATCGTGCAGGGTCGACACGCGGCGGAGACGATGCACGCGCGCCTGCGCGGGCTCCCGGAGCCCGAGCTCGACGAGCGGCCGCCGATCGGGCCGGACGAGATCCTGTTCGGCTTCCACGAGCCCGCGGAGCGAGCGACGCCGACGCGCGTACCGCCGGGCGAGCGACTGCAGAACCCGGGCCTGGAGGTGACGAGAGGGCTCACCCGGGACGAGGTCCTGCGCGAGGCGAATCGGTGCATGTCCTGCGGCTCGTGCTTCGGCTGCGAGCAGTGCTCGATGTTCTGCAACGCGCAGTGCTACACGCGGGTGGACGAGGCCGGCCCGGGCTCGTACTTCACCCTGTCGCTCGACGCGTGCGAGGAGTGCGGAAAGTGCGTCGAGGTGTGCCCGTGCGGCTTCCTGCAGACGTGCCCGTCGTCGGCCGCGCCGGGGCCGCCTGCTCCCTAGTCCGGGATCGCCGGCAGCGAGGGGTGCGGAACCCCGCGCGTGCTACCCTTTGCACACCACATTTCACCGGTTCGGAGAAATGGGCGCGGGAGCGCCCGTTTTCGTTGAAAGGGTCCGAATGACGACGACGGCAACCGATACGTTCGCACGGGAGAAGGCGCTCGAGCGTGCGATCACGCCTGCCGTGGAGAGCGGTCTTCCCGGTGTGGAGGTGCTCGCCGTCGAGCTCGTGTCGCCCGGGCGGATCTGTGTCTACGTCGACCACCCGGACGGCGTCGACTTCGCGTTGTGCGAGCGCGTCACCCACCTGCTCGACGACTACCGGTCGGACTACGGGATCGACGTCTCGTCCCCCGGGCCGGAGCGCCCCCTGCGACGGGCCCGCCACTTCCAGGGGGTCGTCGGTCGCCGCATCACGCTCCGCACGACCGGCGGAGGCCGCAAGCGCGTGCGCGCAGACGTTCTCCACGCCGGCGAGACGACGCTGTCCGTCGCCGTCGGGGGTCAGGAGCTCGAGATCCCGTACGACTCGATCGTTCGGGCCAATCTGATCGACGAGGAACGGAAGGAATCATGAGCCAGGAGATCATCGACGGCATCCGCCAGATCGAGCAGGAGAAGGGCATCGAGGCCGGGGCCCTGGTCGAGGCGCTCGAGGACGCGCTGCTCGCGGCCTACAAGAAGACCCCGGGCGCCGCGCGCCACGCCGAGGTCGTCCTCGACGACTTCGGCGAGTTCCGGGTGTTCGCGATCGAGATCCCCACGGACATCGAGGGGCGGCTGATCGAGGAAGCGCGCGAGGCGCGGATCGAGGAGCTCGAGCGGATCGAGGAGGAGACCGGCGAGAAGCAGCACACGCTGATCAACGACGACGAGCTCGACGTCGACCTGAGCGAGGTGCCGGAGGAGGACATCGTCCGGACGGACGTGACACCGGAGGATTTCGGGCGCATCGCGGCGATGACCGCGAAGCAGGTGATCCAGCAGCGGATCCGCGAGGCGGAGCGCGCGATCATGTACGACGAGTACATCGACCGTCAGGGAGAGGTCGTCACGGGGATCGTCCAGCAGGCGGGCGACCGCAACAACGTCCTCGTCGACCTCGGCAAGGTCGAGGCGCTGCTCCCGCGCTCCGAGCAGGTCGACGGTGAGCGGTACGAGCAGGGCTCGCGGATCAAGGCGGCGATCATCGAGGTGCGCTCCGGAACGAAGGGCCCGCAGGTGATCCTGTCCAGGCGTGACCCGCGGCTGATCGAGACGCTGTTCGAGCTCGAGGTGCCCGAGATCGCCGACGGGCTCGTGACGATCCGCGGCGTGGCGCGGGAGCCGGGGTACCGGTCGAAGATCGCCGTCGAGTCGCACGTCCAGGGTGTCGACCCGGTGGGTGCGTGCGTCGGCCCGCGGGGCTCGCGCGTGCGGATGGTCGTCTCCGAGCTGCGCGGGGAGAAGATCGACATCATCCCCTGGAACACCGAGCCGGCGCGCTACGTCGCGAAGGCGCTGAGCCCCGCCCGCGTCCGGGAGGTCTACATCGACGACGACACGCGGGAGGCGACGGTCGTCGTGCCGGACGACCAGCTCGCGCTCGCGATAGGCAAGGAAGGGCTGAACGCCCGCCTGGCCGCACGGCTCACGGGCTGGAAGGTCGACATCAAGTCGGACACGGAGTTCGCGGAGGCCGAGGCGAAGGCGGCGTTCGGCGGAGAGGACAACGGCGAGGACTACTCGGGTCGCTGCGCCGCGATCCTCTCGAACGGCAAGCGCTGCCCCAATGCGGCACTCCCCGGGACGAAGTACTGCGGTGTTCCGGCGCACCAGGCGCTCGCGAACCAGCCGGAAGGGGTGGTCGCGGCAGCGGGTCTCGCAGTCGAGGACACGGGCGGTGCCACCGACGACCTCGGCGCGGAGGCGGCGGCGGCCGGTGTCGCTGCGGCCGTCCTGGAGGAGGCCGTCGAAGAGGCCGCAGAGGCCGGCGAGATCGGGCCCGCGGACGGGGCGGCGATCTCCGAGGCGATCGAGGAGGCTGCCGTGGAGGCCGTCGTGGCCGACGTCGCCGACGAGCTCGTGGCCGGGGAGGCCGACGTCGACGCGGCGCCGGCGGGAGAGGCACTCGAGGAGGTCGATCACGACGCGTGAGCGACGCGCCGATGCGGACGTGCGCGGGGTGCGGCCGGAAGGCGCCCCAGCACCAGCTCCTGCGGTTCGCGGCCGTCGGGGCACGCCTCGCGGCCGGGCGGACGCTGCCGGGCCGCGGCGTCTACACGTGCCGTCGCCTCGTCTGCTTCGAGCGCGCGCAGGAGCGGCGCGCGTTCTCGCGCGTGCTCCGCACGACCGTCGTGATCGATCCCGCGCTGGCGCGCATCTACACTGACGGCGATGGCTAACGGAGACAAGAAGCCGAATCGGCCGATCCGTCCGCGCGGCGGCCCCTCCGGCCGCAAGCGGCGGGTCGTGATCGAGGGTGGCGCGGCGCGGGGACGCGACGCGCGGCAGCCGCGCGAGCGCACGGCGCCGCAGGCGCAGCGGACGCAGCCCGTCGCCGCCCCCACCGGCCCGGTCACGGTCGAGTCCGGGGTGACGGTGAAGGACCTCTCGCAGGCGCTCGGCGTCCCGATGGCCCAGCTGATCAAGATCCTGATGGGGCTCGGACAGATGCGGACGGCGACGCAGTCGCTCTCCGACGAGGAGGTCGAGCTGATCGCGGCCGAGGTCGACCGCGAGATCACGATCAAGCACACCGGTGAGGACGAGGAGGCGCTCGAGCCCTTCGACGACACGGACGAGGACCTCGCTCCCCGTCCGCCGGTGGTCACGATCATGGGCCACGTCGACCACGGGAAGACGACGTTGCTCGACGCGATCCGTGAGGCGGCCGTCGTCGAGACGGAGGCCGGCGGGATCACCCAGCACATCGGCGCCTACCAGGCGGAGGTCGACGGTCGCCGCATCACGTTCCTCGACACGCCCGGCCACGAGGCGTTCACCGCCATGCGGGCCCGGGGCGCCAAGGTCACCGACATCGCCGTCCTCGTCGTCGCCGCGGACGACGGCGTGATGCCGCAGACGAAGGAGTCGATCTCACACGCGCGCGCCGCCGACGTGCCGATCGTCGTGGCCATCAACAAGATGGACGTCCCCGATGCGAACGCCGACCGCGTGAAGAGCGAGCTCGCGAACGAAGGGCTCCAGCCGGAGGAGTGGGGAGGGTCGACGCAGTTCTCCGAGGTATCGGCGAAGCAGCGGACGAACCTCGAGGACCTGCTCGAGCGGATTCTGCTCGTCGCGGACGCCGAGCTCGACCTCCGGGCGAACCCGACCGCGGAGGCGTCCGGGCCGATCGTCGAGTCGCGGCTCGACGTCGGGCGCGGCGCGGTCGCGACGATGCTCGTGCAACGCGGGACGCTGCACGTGGGGGACGCGATCGTCGCGGGCGACGCCGCCGGGAAGGTGCGAGCGCTGTACGACTACCGCGGCGAGAAGGTGAAGGAGGCGCGACCGGGCGAGCCCGTCGAGATCGTCGGGTTCGACAAGCCGCCGCCCGCCGGCGAGCTCACGCGCGTCGTGGGGCACGAGCGGCAGGCGAAGGATCTCGCGCAGCGCCGGGCCGAGCGGATGCGCCGCGAGCAGCTCGCGCAGCGGTCGACGCGGCGGGTCTCGCTCGACACGCTCTTCGATCAGCTGCAGCAGGGCGGCGTCCAGGATCTCAACATCGTCCTCAAGGGCGACGTCCAGGGATCCGTCGAGGCGATCGTCGGCGAGCTCGGGAAGATCGAGCACCCCGAGGTGCGGGTGAACGTGATCCACACGGGCGTCGGCGGCATCACCGAGAACGACGTCAACCTCGCTGCCGCGTCCGACGCCCTCGTGATCGGCTTCAACGTGCGTCCGTCCGCCGACGCCCGCCAGCTCGCCGAGCGCGACGGCGTCGACGTCCGCACGTACCGGGTGATCTACCAGCTGACGGCGGACATCGAGCAGGCGCTCGTCGGGATGCTCTCACCCGTCTCGACGGAGGAGACGATCGGCGAAGCGGAGGTGCGGGCGCTCTTCAAGGTCTCCCGTCTCGGGACGATCGCAGGGTGCATGGTCACGAACGGCGTCGTCCGCCGGAACGCCGCCGCGCGCGTCGTCCGCGACGGCACGGTGATCTACGAGACGTCGATCGCCCAGCTGAAGCGCTTCAAGGACGACGTGCGCGAGGTGTCCGAGGGCTTCGAGTGCGGCATCCTGCTCGACGGCTTCAACGACGTGAAGGACGGCGACGTGCTCGAGGTCTACGAGACGAAGGAGGTCGAGCGCACCGACCTCGCCGGGGCGCCGGGATCCGCGTCGAGCGGCGACGCGCGCTAGCCGCGACGCCCGACGGTCGCGCCCGGAGCACGGCATCCGATGGGAGCCACGACGATGGCCAGCGGATACATCGGGATCCTCTCGTTCGAGCTCCACTTCCCCGAGAGCAGGTCGCTCAAGGACAAGCGCATGCACCTGCGCTCGGTGAAGGCGCAGCTCGCGAAGCGGATCGGGTGCTCGATCGCGGAGGTCGACCACCACGACACCTGGCAGCGATCGCGCCTGACGCTCGCCTGCGCGACGCGGGAGGCGAGAGAGGCCGAGCGGCTGCTCGACGAGGTCGAGCGGTGGCTGTGCGGGCAGCCGTTCGAGCACTTCGGTGCCCGCCGGGAGATGGTGGTGCTCGATGACTGACGGTCTCGTCCCCTCAGGGCCGCGGCCCACCGCCTCGACCGCGGCCCGCGGCCCGTCCGTCTGCCCCGCCCGCATCCGTCCGACCGGCGATGGGCGCTAGGCGGCGACCCACACCCCGCATGCGGCGCGTCGACGAGGTGATGCGCCACATCCTCTCCGAGGAGATCCCGCGGCTCAAGGATCCCCGGATCGGCTTCGTCACCGTCACCGGCGTCGACACGACGAGCGACCTCGAGCACGCGACGGTGTGGGTGAGCGTCCTCGGGAGCGAGAGCGAGCGGGCGCGCACGCTCGAGGCGCTCGAGCACGCCGCCGGCGTGCTCCAGGCCCGGATCAACCAGGAGCTGCACGTGCGCCGTACCCCGCAACTCCGCTTCGCGTACGATGCCGCGGTCGAGCGGGGCGTGCGGATGTCGAAGCTGATCGACGAGCTCGCACCGGACGACGGGCACGATGAGCGACCCCAGTGACATCGACGCGGTCGTCGCCGCGGTGCGCGACCACGACAGGTTCCTCGTCACGTCGCACGAGAGCCCGGACGGCGATGCGCTCGGCTCGTTGCTCGCGATGCACCTGGCGCTGACGGCGCTCGGGAAGGACTCCGTGATGCTGCTCGCCGGCTCGGCGCCGCTCCCCGGCGAGTACCGCTTCCTCGATCTCCCCGCCCGAGGGCTCCTGCGCGAGCGTCCGTCCGACCACGCCGAGCGCGTGCTCGTCGCCGTCGACTGTGCGCAGGAGAGCCGGATCGGCGACGACGAGCTGCTGCCCGCAGCGCCGCTCACGCTCAACATCGACCACCACCACGACAACACGCGCTTCGGCGACGTGAACCTCGTCCAGGCCGACGCGTCGTCGACGGGCGAGCTCCTCGTCGATCTGCTGGAGCCGCTCGGCGTGGCCCTCTCACCGGAGCTGGCCGAGGCGCTCTACACGGCGATCGTCACCGACACGGGCCGCTTCCAGTACCAGAACACGACACCGCACACGCTGCGTGTCGCGGCCGATCTCGTGGAAGCAGGGGCCGACTCGCACAAGGTCTTCCAGGGTGTCTACGAGTCGGTGCAGTTCGCGAAGCTGAAGCTCCTCGCCCGGGCCCTGGAGCGCGCCGAGGTGTACGAGGGCGGACGCGTCGTCGTGTCGAGCCTCCTCCGCGGGGACTTCGCCGACGCCGGCGCCGCCGAGCCGTACTCCGAGGGCATCATCGACTACCTGCGCGCGGTCGAGGGGGCGGAGCTCGCCGTGCTCGTGCGCGAGCCTCCGCGCGCGGACGGCCCGCTGCGCAAGGCCTCGCTGCGCTCCGCGCTCGACGAGCTCGACGTGTCGGTGATCGCCCGGTGCTTCGGAGGCGGTGGGCACCGGCAGGCCGCCGGGTTCTCGAGCGACCTGGAGATCGCCGAGGTCACGCGGATCGTGCTCGACGAGTACCTCGCCCAGCGCGGCGAGCACCCGGCAGGCTGATGGGCGTCCCCCGCGCGCTCGATCCAACGGGCGTCGTCCTCGTCGACAAGCCGACCGGCCCCTCGTCCTTCGCCGTCGTGGCGCGCGTGCGGTCGGCGACCGGGGCCCGGACCGGGCACGCTGGCACGCTGGACCCGTTCGCGAGCGGCCTCTTGATCCTCCTCTCCGGGCGGGCCACGCGCGTCCAGGAGCGCTTCATGCGCCTGGACAAGCGGTACGTGACGGCGATCGACCTCTCGGCCCGCACCAGCACCGGGGATCCGGAGGGAGAGGTCGTCGAGGAGCACGACCCGCCGGAGCGCGTCGAGCTCGAGGAGCGGCTCGCCGCGCTCAGGGGCACCGTCGAGCTCCCCGTACCGGCCGCGTCTGCGGTCAAGGTCGGCGGCGAGCGCGCCTACCGCCTGCACCGCCGGGGTGTGGTCGTCGAGATGCCCGTGCGCGCGATGCGCGTCCACGACGTCGTGCTCCTCGGGTACGACGGTCGCGTCGCGAGCCTGGAGCTCCTCGTCGGGTCGGGCACGTACGTGCGCTCGATCGCGGAGGCGCTCGGTGGCCACTGCGTCGCGCTCCGCCGCACGGAGATCGGGCCGTTTCGCGTCGAGGAGGCGGATCCGGAGCGAATGATCCCGCTCGAGGAGGCGCTCGCCCGCGTGCCCGCCGAGCCGTCCGACGAGGAGAGCGCGCGGCCGCGCGACGAGTATCGAGGACCGGACGGATGAAGATCGCGCATGCACCGAGCCAGATCGAGCGCCAGCCGCGTGCCGTCGCGATCGGGACGTTCGACGGCGTGCACCGCGGCCACCAAGCCGTCATCCAGGCCGCGATCGAGACCGGCCTCGCGCCGACGGTGATCACGTTCGAGCCGCATCCCCGCGCGGCGCTCGGGAACCGGGTGGAGATGATCACGACGCTCGAACGCCGCCTCGAGCTCCTGGCGGACGCCGGGATCGAGACGACGCTCGTCGCGGCGTTCACCCCCGAGCTGCAGCGCCTCGAGCCGGAGGAGTTCGTCGAGCACTACCTCCTCGGCATCGGCGCGGAGGCGGTGGCCGCCGGGCGCGACTTCCGCTTCGGGCGGCGGCGCGGTGGTGACCTGTCGCTGCTCGCGAGCCTCGGGCTCCACGTGCTCCCGGTCACGAGCGTGGACGGCGTCTCCTCGACCTGGATCCGTGCGGCGCTCGCTGAGGGAGACGTCGCCACCGCCGCGCGCCTGCTCGGCCGTCCGTACGAGCTCGACGGGGTCGTCGTCACCGGTGACCAGCGGGGAGGGACACTCGGCTATCCGACCGCGAACATCGCTCTCGACCCGTCGCTGATCTGGCCCGGGGACGGCGTGTACGCGGGCTGGGCGCTCGATCATCGCGCCGCGGTGTCGGTCGGCACGAACCCCCACTACGGCGGCACGGAGCGTCGCGTAGAGCCGTTCCTGCTCGACTTCGACGGCGACCTGTACGGGAAGCGCCTCGTCGTCGAGCTCTGGACGCGCCTCCGTGACCAGGAGGTGTTCGACTCCGAGGAGGCGCTCGTCGAGCAGATCGGCTGCGACGTCGAGGCGACACGAGCGGCCGAGCGCCCCGTCTGAGCGGCACCGGTCGCCGGTGCCGGGCCTCGACGCCCGGCAGACGGCGCCTAGGCGACGATCCCGACGCCGTTACGGCGAGGGTCGCCGGCGGCCCCGCTCCGGCCGATGCAGCTGACGCCGCCGAAGTAGTGGTGGAGATCGGGCCAGCGGACGACGGTCCGCCCCTGGCGCTCGAGCTGCGCGAGCGCGGCGTCGTCGACACCGGGCTCGGCATGGACGACGTCCGCTGCCGGATGGAGCCGGGGCCGGTCGACTGCATCCTGGACATCGAGCCCTTCGTCGATCACCCCCGCGAGGACCGACACGAGCGCCGTTCGCAGCCGCGAGCCGCCGGCGGAGCCGATCGCGAGCGCCGGCCCGTCGTCGAGCACGAGCGTCGGTGCCATCATCGACTCCATCCGCGTGCCCGGGGTGAGCCCGCCCACGGCGAGGTCGGTCTCGCCGAGCATCGAGTTCAGGTGGAGGTCGAACCCGGGCGTCCATACCCCGGCGCCGAGCCCGAGGCTCGTCGTGAGGACGCAGATCCGACCGGCGTCGTCGACCGCCACGACGTTGGTCGTGTGCCCCTCGCGCTCGGCGTCCTCGAGCGCGACGACGAGCGTGAGGGCCCGCTCCGTCTCGGTGCGTCCTGCGAGGCGGGGGAGCCGCCCGAGCGTCTCCGGCACGCCGGAGAGCCCTCCGCGGGTGAGGACGGTGTACCCGTGCCACACCTCCCGGGCCGGCTCACGCCACTCGGGCCGGTACGCGTCGAGGTCGTCCCAGTCGAGCGTCACGCCGTCGACGTCCAGGAGGGCCTCGGCGATCGAGCCGCGGTACGCCGACCCCGGCCCCTCCTCGGCGAGGCATTCGAGCGCGTCGACGAGCCCGGGCTGGACGAGGAGATCCCCCGCTCCGAGGAGGCGACCGGCCGGGGCGAACAACTCGGCACCCCGGCCCCGCGTGAACGCGGGCTGGATCATCGCGAGACACGCGGCGTGCCGCGGCGACAAGGCGGCGCCGCTCCGGGCGAGCTCCAGCGCGGGCTCGAGGAGCCGTCTCCAGGGCAGTCGACCGCCGGCCTCGTGGAGCGCTGC
Organism: Gaiella sp.; assembly: GCF_057140465.1. Lineage (NCBI taxonomy): Bacteria > Bacillati > Actinomycetota > Thermoleophilia > Gaiellales > Gaiellaceae > Gaiella > Gaiella sp. Next base: position 7,688 of record NZ_DBNHWK010000097.1, on the reverse strand, counting down.
GAGCCCGGCGGGGATCCCGGGAACGCCGCACGTCGCCGCACCGACCGTGTAGTGCACCTGCGCCTCGCCGAACGTGATCGGCAGCTCCTCCATCTCGCCGATCCGGCGGGGGACGGCGACGAAGCAGTCGAGCAGGCCGGCCCGCCGGCCGTCCCACCACAGCGCGTGCCCGCCTCCGAGAAGGCCGGTCATCACCGGCTCGGCGACGCACGACGCCAGGCACATGGCGACGGTCGCGTCTGCGGCCGTGCCGCCGTCGGCGAGGATCTCCGCCCCCACGGCCGCGGTCGGCGCGGCGCCCGCTGCCACTCCGGACACCATCACGCGAGACGCTAGCGCTCGGCGCCGGGTGGTGCCCCGAACGACACGATCGAGACGCGTGCGGCCGCGGCGGCGAGGTCGTTCTGTGGATCGTCCGCTCGCGCGCCGATCGTCCCCGCTGCCCGTGGGAAGCGCCGCAGGTACGACCGCAGCGCATCGTGCGCCGCCTCCCCGCGGAGGACGCGCCCTTCGACCTCCGTCGTCGTTCCGCCGATCGTCAGCCGCGCGGGCGCCCGCTCTCGGAACGTCCGCCACCACTGCTTCCGCTCCGGGGCGACCGCGAGCGCGACGACGTCGCTGCCGGTCCGTGCGTACATGACCGGGATCCGGAAGGTGCGGCCGCTGCGCCGGCCCCGGTACTCGAGGATCATCAGGCTCGTGCTCAGCGGCCCATGGGCACGCGAGTCGAGGATGCGCCGGACGACGGGGTTGGCCAGCCGGAGCAGGCGGAGAGGGGGGCGACCCATGCTTCGTGACACTGTGTCACAAGCGGCGAGGACGGCTGCTACGCTTGGCGCGACCGCCTCTCGGCCGGACGTGCCCTTCCTTCACGCCGAGCGGGGAGCGCGGAGTCGCAGCGAAAGGAGACGCATGGCGCTCACCAAGGAAGCGAAGCAGGAGCTGATCGACAAGCACGGCAGGAGTGCGCAGGACACGGGCTCGCCCGAGGTGCAGATCGCGATGCTGACGCGTCGCATCAACGAGCTCACCGACCACCTTCGCACCCACCCCAAGGACCACACCTCACGGCGCGGGCTGCTGAAGCTCGTCGGGCGCCGCCGGCGCTTCCTCGACTACCTGCAGCGGAAGGACCTCGAGGGCTACCGCACCCTCATCAAGGAACTCGGACTCCGCCGGTAGCGACGGGAGTCACATCGGTGGGAGGTGGACGTTTGACCGAGCTCCATGCGGCCGCCGGCCGCGGAGCTGGCTCAAACCTCCACCTTCCGCAAAGCACGGAGAGTGAAGGGATACCAACATGAGCATCACCACCGGGCCTGAGGCCGCGGTGTCCGTCGACGTCGGCGGTCGCGAGATCACCTTCGAGACGGGCAGGCTCGCCAAGCAGGCGGACGGCGCAGTCGTCGTCCGCAGCGGGGACACGATGATCCTCGCCACCGCCGTCGGACGCCACGATTCGCGTCCCGACGCGGACTTCTTCCCGCTCACGATCGACGTCGAGGAGCGGATGTACGCGGCCGGGAAGATCCCTGGCGGCTTCTTCAAGCGCGAGGGACGCGCGACGGAGCGCGCGACGCTCACCGCGCGCATGATCGACCGCCCGATCCGGCCGCTGTGGCCGAAGGGCTTCAAGAACGAGGTGCAGGTGATCTGCACCGTCCTGTCGGCCGACCTCGTCGTCCCGCACGACATCCTGTGCATCAACGGGGCATCTGCGGCCCTCGCCGTCTCCCCGCTGCCGTTCCTCGGGCCGGTCGGCGCCGTCCGCATCGGGCTGATCGACGACGAGCTCGTCGTCAACCCCACGTTCGAGGAGACCACGGCCGGGTCGACGCTCGACCTGATCGTCGTCGGCACCCGTGACGCGCTCACCATGATCGAGGCCGGCGCGGCGCAGGTGCCCGAGGACACGATCCTCGAGGCGTTCGAGCTCGCCCACCGCGAGATCGTGCGCATCTGCGAGGCGATCGACGACCTGCGGCGCCAGGTCGGGAAGCCGAAGTGGATCGACGTCGAGCTGAACGCCTCGCTCGACGCCGACCACGGTGACCGTGTGGCCCGGGCGATCGCAGAGCACGGCCTCCGCGAGGCCCAGTCGGACGTCGACGAGCTCCTCGCCGAGCTCGCGCCGTCGATCACGATGGACTCGACGGAAGACGACATCCTCCGTGAGCAGCAGCTGCGAAACGGCCTGCAGATGCTTCTCGAGCGGCAGCGGCTCAGTGCGGTCGAGGCCCCGATCCGAGCGCAGTTCGAGCCGGATCTGCAGGCGCTCGCCGATGCCGAGCAGGACTCGAAGGAGCTCAAGTCGCGCAAGCGCGACCTGCTCCTCCAGCGCATCACCGACGACGTCCAGCTGTCGTTCCCGGTGGGCTCGACCCCGGCCGAGGGCGAGGCGCCCGTCAAGGACGCGATGACCCGCCAGTACGTGAAGAAGGCGGCCGACGGGATCTACAAGGACATCGTGCGGAAGAAGATCGCCGTCGACAAGCGCCGTCCCGACGGTCGCGGCACGGAGGAGATCCGCCCCATCTGGACCGAGGTCGGGGTCTCGCCGCGGACGCACGGCTCTGCGCTCTTCACGCGGGGGCAGACGCAGATCCTGACGCTCTGCACGCTCGGCACGGCGAAGGAGCAGCAGCGGATCGACGACCTGTCGCTGGAGCAGGAGCGCCGCTACATGCACCACTACAACTTCCCGCCCTACTCGGTCGGGGAGACGGGCTTCATGCGGGGCCCGAAGCGCCGCGACATCGGCCACGGGGCACTCGCGCAGCGGGCGCTCGAGCCGGTGATCCCGACGCCGGAGGAGTTCCCGTACACGATCCGGCTCGTCTCGGAGACGCTCGAGTCGAACGGCTCGTCGTCGATGGGCTCCGTCTGCGGGTCGACGATGTCCCTCATGCACGCGGGCGTGCCGATCAGCGCTCCCGTGTCGGGGATCGCGATGGGGCTCGTCAAGGAGGGTGACGACTACGTGATCCTCACCGACATCCAGGGCGCAGAAGACCACCTCGGGGACATGGACTTCAAGGTCGCCGGGACGGAAGCGGGCATCACCGCCCTGCAGATGGACATCAAGATCACCGGCGTCACGCAGGAGATCATGCGCAGCGCGCTCGACCAGGCACGGCGTGCCCGCACGGCGATCCTCGAGAAGATGCTGGAGACGATCCCGGAGCCGCGGACGGAGCTCGCGGGCCACGCGCCGCGGATCACGTCGGTCAAGATCAATCCCGAGTTCATCGGGATGGTGATCGGGAAGGGCGGCGAGACGATCCGCTCGCTCGAGGCCGACTACGACGTGCAGATCGACATCGAGGAGGACGGGACGATCCTCGTCTACGCGACCGCGGGTGAAAACGCGGACGCCGCGATCTCGATGATCGAGGCGATGACGAAGGAGCCCGAGGTCGGCGACACGTACACCGGCCGCGTCGTGAAGACGACGGAGTTCGGTGCGTTCGTCGAGCTGAAGAAGGGCACGGACGGGCTGCTCCACGTGTCGAACGTGGGCCCCGGCCGGGTCGCACACATCGAGGACGTGATCGTCCGGGGCGACACGCTCGACGTGCTCGTGCAGGAGGTCGACAAGGAGCGCGGCCGGATCGGCCTCAAGCTCGTCGCGAAGCACGAGGACGGGCGGCTCGTGCAGCCCGAGGAGCTGATCGAGCGCGCGAAGGACGCCCCGCCCCGCGAGCCCCGCGAGCCGCGGGGCGACCGTGACCGGGGGCGCGGCGGCCGCGACCGCGGCCGGCGCCGCGACTAGCCCGAGGCAGTCGTGCGGGGGTCGGGCCTCGGTGCCCGGCCCCCGTGCGGCACCCTCGCTACGATCCGCCGGATGCTCGAGCACGAGCTGACCAGGTTGCCCGGCGGCGAGCGCGTCGTCACCGAGCGCATCGACGGCGTTCGGTCGGTCGCGATCGGCCTGTGGGTGGGCGTGGGCTCGCGCGACGAGACGCCGGCACGCGCAGGCGTGTCGCACTTCATCGAGCACCTGCTGTTCAAGGGCTCGTCGCGGTACACGGCCCAGGGGATCGCCGAGGTGTTCGACGCCATGGGCGGTGAGCTGAACGCGGCGACGTCGCGCGAGACGACGGTGGTCTACACGCGTGTCCCCGACGTGCACCTCGAGCAGGCGCTCGACGTGATGCTGGACATGGTCTTCGCCCCCTCGTTCAGCGACGTCGACAGCGAGCGGGAGGTGGTGCTCGAGGAGATCGCGATGGTCGACGACAATCCGCAGGACCTCGTCCACGACCTCGCGGGGGAGGCCGTGTTCGGGCCGCACCCGCTGGGGAGGCCCGTGATCGGGCGCGCGGAGGTGATCGAGTCGGTGAGCGTGCGCGCGCTCCGCTCCTTCCACACCCGCGCCTACGTCGGCGGGAACGTCGTGCTGGCGGCGGCCGGCAATCTCGAGCACGAGCAGCTCGTGGAGCTCCTGCGGGCACAGCGCCCGCGGCGGGCCGAGCCGCTGCGCATGACGCGGAAGCCGTTGCACCGCCTACCGGCCCCGGGCATCCGCTTCCAGCCCAAGGACACCGAGCAGTACCACGTCGTGCTCACGGGCCGGGGCGTCTCCCGGTCGGACGAGCGGCGCTACGCCGCCTCGATCCTCGATGCGATCGTCGGCGGCTCGGCCTCCTCCCGGCTCTTCCAGGAGATCCGCGAGAAGCGCGGCATGGCGTACAGCGTCTACTCGTACGGCTCCCAGTACGAGGAGTCCGGCCAGGTCGGGATCTACGTCGGGACGCGAGAGGAGAACCTCTCCGAGTGCCTCGAGGTCACGGCCCACGAGCTCCGCGACGTGGGCGAGGGGAACCTGCGGGCCGGTGAGCTCGAGCGCGCCAAGGAGAACCTGAGAGGCCGGTTGCTGCTCTCGCTCGAGTCGACGTCGACCCGGATGACCCGCCTCGGGCGCGCCGTCGTCACCGGCACGGAGCTGCTCACGCTGGAGGAGACGATTCGTCGCATCGACGCCGTGACGCGCGACGACGTCGCCGCGCTCGCGCGCGAGCTGCTGGCTCCGGAGGGGCTGTCGACGGCGGCGATCGGGCCCAGCGAGCGCCGCTTCCGCGCGGCCGTCGAGCACTTCAACCCCAGGGCGTTGACGCGGGCGGCCTGAGGTGCGCGTCGCCCTCTACGGACGGCACGGCAAGGTCGGCTCGGTGCTGGCGGCCGCCCTCGAGGCGTCCGGCCACGAGGTCGTCGACGCCCGCGACGTCGGTCCGGACGGCTGCGACGTCGCCGTCGACTTCACCACGCCCTCGACGGTCGACGCGAACGTCGACGCCTGCCTCGCCGCGGGCGTGCCGGTCGTGATCGGCACGACCGGGTTCGACGCCGACGCCCTCGACGCGCGCGCCCGGGAAGCCGGCGTCCCCTGCTTCCACGCGGCGAACTTCGCGCCCGGGGCGGTGCTGATGATGCGCTTCGCCGAGGAGGCGTCGCGCGTGCTCGAGCGCGCCGAGATCGTCGAGCTCCACCACCAGACGAAGGTCGACGCGCCCTCGGGGACGTCGAAGGCGACGGCGGCGCGGATGCACGGCGACGTCCCGATCCATTCCGTCCGGTTGCCCGGGCTCGTCGCGCACCAGGAGGTGATCCTGGGCGGGCCGGGGGAGACGCTGACGATCCGTCACGACACGACGTCGCGCGAGGCGTTCGCGCCGGGCGTGCTGCGTGCCCTCGACGCCGTCCGCGACCTGCCGCCGGGCCTCACCGTCGGCCTCGAGCGCCTGCTGTGATCACGTTCGTCGTCGGCGACCTCACGACCCAGGAGGTCGACGCGATCGTGAACGCGGCCAACGAGGCGCTCGCGCCCGGGGGCGGGGTCTGCGGCGCGATCCGACGGGCCGGAGGCGACGAGATCTTCGCCGAAGCCGCGACCCTCGGCGGCTGCGCCACGGGCGACGCGAAGGCGACGGGAGCGGGCCGGCTGCCGGCGCGTCACGTGATCCACGCCGTCGGGCCCGTGTGGCACGGCGGCACGCGCGGGGAGCCCGATCTGCTCGCCAACGCGTACACGCGGGCGCTCGAGGTCGCCGCCGACCTGGGCTGCCGGACGATCGCCCTCCCGGCGCTCTCGACGGGGATCTACGGCTACCCCGCGGAGCTCGCGGCGCCGATCGCGATCGGGGCCGTCGAGCCGCTCGCCGGCCGCTTCGACGAGGTGCGCTTCGTGTTCCTCGACGACGAGCTGCGCGCCGTCTTCGAGGCGGCGGCTGCGTCGTAGGCGCGTGGGTGCCTAGAATCGGGTGATGCTCGGCGAGATCCTGACGGCGATCGTGACGCCGTTCGACGAGGACGGGAGCGTCGACCTCGAGGGCTTCCGGGCGCTCGCCCGACACCTCGTCGACAACGGCTCCGACGGCCTCGTCGTCACGGGGACGACCGGGGAGGCACCGACGCTCACCGACGACGAGCGGTTCGCGCTCTACGAGATCGCGGTCGAGGAGGTCGGCGGCGATCACGCGGTGATCGCCGGGACGGGCACGTACGACACGCGCCACTCGATCCACCTCACCGAGCGCGCGCACGAGATCGGCGTCGACGGCTTCCTCGTCGTCACCCCCTACTACTCGAAGCCGCCGCAGCGCGGGATCGTCGCGCATGTCGAGGCGATCGCCGCCGCGACCGACCGCCCGATCGTCTTCTACGACATCCCCGGCCGCGTCGTCGTCGACGCGGAGCCGGCGACGATCAGCGCGCTCGCGGAGATCCCCAACGTGACCGCCGTGAAGCAGGCGAAGCCGTCGCTCGACGCCGCACGCCACGTCGTCACGTGCGGCCTCGACCTCTACGCGGGCGACGACGACCTCATCCTCCCGTTTCTCGAGATCGGCGGGATCGGCGGGATCTGCGTGCACACGCACGTCGTCGGCCGGCGGGTGAAGGAGCTCGTGCAGCGCTTCCGGCAGGGGGACGTCGAGGGTGCGAAGGCGCTCGACGAGGAGCTGCGACCGTCGATCGAGCTGCTGCGCGTCGTCACGAACCCGATCGCGATCAAGCGGGCGCTCGACCTCCTCGGCCTGGCGCCGGGCCGTGTCCGCCTCCCCCTCGTCGAGGCGGACGAGGCTGAGACCGCGGCGATCCGCGACTGTCTCGAGCGGCTCGGGCTGCTCGATCGCGCCACGGCTTCGTCCTAGGATCCGGTCCGTGACAACCTGCCCGTCGTGCGGCACCGAGAGCCGGGAAGGGGCCCGGTTCTGCGACGCGTGCGGGCACGAGCTCGCCAGCGCCGCAGGGCCGACGGGCGCGGAGGAGCGGAAGGTCGTCTCGGTGCTCTTCTGCGACCTCGTCGGGTTCACGGCGGCGTCGGAGGCCGCAGATCCCGAGGACGTCCGTGCCCGCCTGCGTGCCTACCACGAGCTCCTGCGCGAGCAGATCGAGGGCTTCGGGGGGACGGTGGAGAAGTTCGTCGGCGACGCGGTGATGGCCGTGTTCGGGGCTCCCGTTGCGCACGAGGACGACGCGGAGCGGGCGATCCGCGCCGGTCTCGGGATCCTCGAGCGGCTGGCCGAGGCGAGCGCCGGCGATCCCGGTGCCGATCTCGGTGTCCGGATCGGCGTCAACACGGGCGAGGCCCTCGTCGTGCTCGACGCCCGCCCCGAGCAGGGCGAGGGATTCGTCACCGGCGACGTCGTCAACACCGCGTCGCGGATCCAGTCGGCCGCACCGGTGGA
>NZ_DBNHWK010000096.1:0-19777 GCF_057140465.1 Gaiella sp. | reverse complement strand
GCCCGCGCCGCGCCCCGCCGGGTCGTCGTCCCGCCGCCTAGGCGGCGGTGCCCTTGCCCTGGGCCTTCGCCCGGTAGAGCGCCGCGTCGGCGCGCTCGAACACGGACATCGCGTCGTCGTCGGGCTGCAGCTCGGCGATCCCCGCGGAGACCGTCACGCCGTCGACCTCGTCGTGGAGCTCGCGGCCGAGCGCGGCCGCGACCCGCGCATGGAGCCCCTCGGCGTCGACCCACGTCGACTCGGGCAGGATCACCGCGAACTCGTCGCCGCCGATCCGGTAGGCGGTGTCGGCACCGCGTACCGCCGCCTGGATCCGTCTCCCCACGGCCGCCAGCACGTCGTCGGCGGCGAGGTGGCCGATCCGGTCGTTCACCGTCCTGAAGTCGTCCAGGTCGAGCGCGAGCAGCGCGAGGCTCCGCTCGTACCGTTGGGCACGCGCCACCTCGTGGCGGAGCGCCTCGTGGAAGGACCGGCGGTTCGACAGCCCGGTGAGCGAGTCCTGGTCGGCGAGGTGGCGTGCCTCCCGGTAACGGCGCGCCGTGTCGATCGCGGGCCCCGCCGCGCGGGCGATCGCCTCGAGCCGTGCGACGGTCGCCTGTGAGGCCGCCGGTGCAGGGTCGTGGGAGTAGACGGCGAGGAACCCGAGGTGCTCGCCGTCGGCGGTGAGCGGGACGGCGACGCCGGAGCGGAGCGCCCCCGGCGGGTCGATGCCGTCGCCGTACAGGTACGCGACGGCGACCGCGCGTGCGGCGCGCCCGTCGGGGGCGAACGAGGAGACGACCTGGCGCGCCGCCTCGTTCTCGGGTACGCCGACCGACGCGACGAGTGTGCTCCCGTCGAGATCCGTCGCGTGCACGACCACCGCGTCCGCACCGTGACCGGCGGCTGCCGCCTCGACGGTACGGGCGAGGACCTCGTCGACGTCCAGCGATCCGCCGAGGTCGTCGACCGCGCGCATGCGGAGCCCCTCGGAGTGGATGCGGTCGATCGCCGCCTGGAGGTCGTACGAGAGGTCGTCCATACGCGTCCCCAGGCGCGTCAGCGCAGCCCCGATCCGCTCCTCGGATCGCTCGCGTGCCGAGCGCTGCAGGACACCGAGCACGACGACGAGGACGACTGCCCCGGCGGCGACGACGAGCGCGACCAGTGCTGCGATTACCAGCATTCCCCCCTCATTTCCCCCTCGATCGCACTGTAGGCGCGGAACCGGGACTCGCCAAGCCGTGGATCACTGCAGCGGTCCGAGATCGGGCCCGACGATGCCGCCGCCGTTGCAGTCGTGGCTCAACCGGTTCTTCCCGGCGGCCTTCGCGTCGTTGACGAGCCGCGAGGTGCGATCGTCGAGCGAACGGACGGTGTCGTGCTGGCGGAGCTCGGTGAGGCCCGCGCTGAACGTCATCTGGCCGATCTCGGGGAACTCCGTCAGCTCCACTTCCGTGCGCAGTCGGGCGTAGAGCCGGATCGCCTCGGTGCACGCCGTCTCGGGAAGGACGAACGCGAACTCCTCGCCGCCGCGTCTGCACACGATGTCGGTCAGGCGAGCGGTCCGGCGGAGCACCTCGGCGAAGGCGGCGAGCACGTCGTCGCCGGTGGGGAGCCCGTAGCGCTTGTTGATCGCCCCGAAGTCGTCGAGGTCGACGAGCAGGAGCGCGAGCGGCCGCCCACTCCGGTGTGCCCGCGCCAGCTCGAGCTGGAGTGCGTCGTCGTACCCGGCTCGGTTCCAGATGTGCGTGAGCCGGTCGGTCCGGACGAGCTCGAGGACCTCTGCGTGCCGGCGCGCGTTGACGATCGCCGGCGCGACGTCCACGGCCAGCCGCCGCAACGCGTCCTCTTCCTCGGCGGCGAAGGCACCCGCGACGCGTGAGTAGGCGACGATCGTGCCCAGCCGCTCCGAATCGCGCTCGACGGGGACGGCGAGCGCGGCGCGGACACTGTTGCCGACCGCCCGCGGGTCCGGCGACCACTCGAGCCGCACCGCCTGCCAGGCAGCGCGGTCGGGGGCCTCGAGCGCGGTCTCCACCGTCGCGAGGGGCGCGGGGACGCCGAACGCGGCGGTCGCGCGGTCGCCGTCTGCGAGGCGCACCTCGACGACGACGCCGTCGGCCCGGAGGGTCGTGGCGGCGAGCTCGGCGGTGCGGGCCATGACGTCGTCGAGGTCGATCGAGAGCCCCGGCTCGATCGATTGCGGCTCCGGCGGTGTCGCCCCGGCGCGCTCGACGACGGCGAGGAGGCTCTGCGAGAGGCTCTCCATGCTCCCGCCGATGCGCTCGAGCGTCGAGTCGAGGCGACGGTCGACGCGTGCGCGCACGCGAAGAGTCACGAGCATCGCGAGCCCGAACGCCACGACCGCCGCTGCCGCGGCGACGATAACCGCAGCCGTTGTACCCATCCCCCGGCTCGCACTCTACGCGGCTTCGGACGGGAGTGCGAGCGCAACGCTCCTCGTTGCGTGGCACGCGTCCGGTCCGCTATCGTTCGCGGCCCCGGTTGGCGGGGCATCCGCCCTGCCGGCCTTCCTGTGTGAAGACCCCCTCGACCAGACCCTAGGAGCAGCGTGCCCACCGTCAACCAGCTCGTCCGCAAGGGACGAAAGGACAAGCCGACGAAGACCAAGACGCCTGCGCTGCGGGGAGCTCCCCAGAAGCGCGGCGTCTGCACGCGCGTCTACACGACCACGCCGAAGAAGCCCAACTCCGCGCTCCGCAAGGTCGCCCGTGTCCGGCTCACGAACCAGATGGAGGTCGGCGCCTACATCCCGGGAGAGGGGCACAACCTGCAGGAGCACTCCGTCGTGCTCATCCGCGGCGGTCGCGTCAAGGACCTCCCGGGCTTCCGCTACAAGGTGATTCGCGGAGGCCTCGACACGTCCGGCGTCTCGGACCGGCGTCAGGCACGCTCCAAGTACGGGGCGAAGCGAGGGAGCTGATGCCCCGCCGCGCAGAGATCCAGCCGCGCCAGCCCGGCCCGGACGCCGTCCACGGGTCCCCGCTCGTCATGCAACTCGTGAACCGGGTGATGCTCGACGGGAAGAAGTCGGTCGCCGAGGGCATCGTCTACGACGCGCTCGCGCAGGTGTCGGAGCGCAGCGGCAAGTCGGCGCTCGAGGCGCTCGAGCAGGCCGTCAAGCAGGTGACCCCGGTTCTCGAGGTCCGCTCCCGCCGTGTCGGCGGGGCGAACTACCAGGTTCCGGTCGAGGTGCCGCCGCGCCGCGCCCGCACGATGGCGATCCGCTGGCTCGTCACGTACTCGCGCGAGCGACGGGAGAAGGGCATGGCCTCGAAGCTCGCCGGGGAGCTGCTCGACGCGATGAACCAGCAGGGTGGGGCGTTCAAGCGCAAGGACGACATGTATCGGATGGCGCAGGCGAACAAGGCGTTCGCCCACTACCGCTGGTGATCACGAGACGATGAGCACGACAGAGACGACGAGGATCGCCCTCGAGCGTGTCCGGAACATCGGGATCATGGCGCACATCGACGCCGGCAAGACCACGACGACGGAGCGGATCCTGTACTACACGGGCAGGACGCACAAGCTCGGCGAGGTCCACGAGGGCGCCGCGACGATGGACTGGATGGCCCAGGAGCAGGAGCGCGGGATCACGATCACGTCGGCGGCGACGACGGCGTCGTGGCGCGACCACCGGATCAACATTATCGATACGCCCGGGCACGTGGACTTTACCGTCGAGGTCGAGCGAAGCCTGCGGGTGCTCGACGGCGCCGTCGCCGTCTTCGACTCCGTCGCGGGCGTCCAGCCGCAGTCCGAGACGGTCTGGCGTCAGGCCGACCGCTACGGCGTGCCGCGCATCGCGTTCATCAACAAGATGGATCGCACGGGTGCGAACTTCTTCGCCGCCGTGCAGTCGATGCGCGACCGCCTCGGTGCGCGACCCGTCCCGGTGCAGATCCCGATCGGCATCGAGGAGCACCACGTCGGGGTCGTGGACCTCGTGGAGATGAGGTCGATCGTGTACGAGGACGACCTCGGTATCCGCTTCTCGGCCGGTGACATCCCGGTCGAGCTCCGGGAGCAGGCGGAGGAGTACCACCACCTGCTGATCGACGCGATCGCGGAGTTCGACGACGAGCTCACCGAGACGTACCTCGAGGACGAGAGCGCCGTCACGTCCGAGCAGATCCGGCGCGCGCTCCGCGCCGGCACGCTCGCGGACGCGATCACGCCGGTCCTCTGCGGCTCGGCCTTCAAGAACAAGGGCGTCCAGCCGTTGCTCGACGCCGTCGTCGACTACCTCCCGAGCCCGCTCGACGTCCCCGCCGTCCAGGGGGTCGATCCCAAGACCGACGAGGAGGTGACGCGCCCGGCATCGATGGAGGCGCCGTTCTCCGCGCTCGTGTTCAAGGTGATGTCCGATCCCTACGTCGGCAAGCTGACGTACTTCCGCGTCTACTCGGGCCACGTGAAGACGGGGAACCGCGTCCTCAACACCGCGAACGGCAAGACCGAGCGGATCGGGCGCATCCTCCAGATGCACGCAAACCATCGCGAGGAGCGCGACGAGATCGGCGCCGGCGAGATCGCGGCCGTCGTCGGGCTGAAGCAGTCCACGACCGGCGACACGCTCGCGGCGGAGGCGGCCCCGATCCTGCTCGAGTCGATGACGTTCCCGGACCCGGTGATCTCCGTTGCGATCGAGCCGAAGACGAAGGGCGACCAGGACAAGCTCGCCACGGCGCTCCAGCGCCTCGCGGAGGAGGACCCCACGTTCCGGGTCACGTCGGACGAGGAGACCGGGCAGACGATCATCGCCGGCATGGGCGAGCTCCACCTGGAGATCATCGTCGACCGCCTGCTGCGCGAGTTCAAGGTCGACGCGAACGTCGGCCGGCCGCAGGTCGCCTACCGGGAGACCGCGTCCCAGCCCGTCGAGAAGGTGCAGGGCAAGTTCGTCCGTCAGACCGGCGGCTCCGGGCAGTACGGCGACGTCGTCATCAACCTGGTGCCGCAGGAGCCCGGTGCCGGCTACGAGTTCGCGGACAAGGTCGTCGGGGGCAAGATCCCGAGGGAGTACATCCCGGCCGTCAACGACGGCATCGTCGAGGCGATGGGTGCGGGCGTGCTCGCCGGCTACCCGGTCGTCGACGTCAAGGTCGAGCTCGTCGAGGGCTCGTACCACGAGGTCGACTCGAGTGAGCGGGCGTTCAAGATCGCCGGCTCGATGGCGTTCAAGGATGCGATGCGTCGCGCCAAGCCGAAGCTCCTCGAGCCCGTGATGTCCGTCGAGATCGTCACGCCGGAGGACTACCTCGGCGACGTGATGGGCAACCTCAACAGCCGCCGCGGCCGGGTCGAGCACCTCGAGCCGCTCGGCAACTCACAGACGATCAAGGCGAGCGTCCCGCTCGCGGAGATGTTCGGATACGCGACCGACCTGCGCTCGATGACGCAGGGTCGGGCGACGTTCACGATGCAGTTCGACCGCTACGACGACGTCCCGCAGTCGATCGCGGCAGAGATCGTGGACGCGCAGGGCGGGTCGTAGGTTCAAGGATCGGACGAGAAGGAGACCGGAGGAGCAATGGCCAAGCAGAAGTTCGAGCGGACGAAGCCGCACGTCAACGTCGGCACCATCGGCCACATCGATCACGGCAAGACAACGCTGACAGCCGCCATCACGAAGGTGCTGGCGGAGACCGGCACCGGCACCGCGGAGCGCTCGTTCGACTCGATCGACGCCGCTCCGGAGGAGCGCCAGCGCGGCATCACGATCAACACCGCGCACGTCGAGTACGAGACGGGCAACCGGCACTACGCGCACGTCGACTGCCCGGGGCACGCGGACTACATCAAGAACATGATCACGGGCGCCGCGCAGATGGACGGCGCGATCCTCGTCGTTTCGGCGGCGGACGGCCCGATGCCGCAGACGCGGGAGCACATCCTGCTCGCCCGCCAGGTGGAGGTGCCGGCGATGGTCGTGGCCCTCAACAAGGCGGACATGGTCGACGATCCGGAGCTCCTCGAGCTCGTGGAGATGGAGGTGCGCGAGCTCCTCTCGAAGTACGAGTTCCCCGGCGACGACATTCCCGTGATCCAGGTCTCGGCGCTGAAGGCACTCGAGGGCGACCCGGAGTGGGTGGCCAAGATCGTCGAGCTCATGGAGGCCGTCGACTCGTACATCCCCGAGCCCCAGCGCGACGTCGACAAGCCGTTCCTGATGCCGATCGAGGACGTGTTCACGATCACCGGTCGCGGCACCGTCGTCACGGGTCGTATCGAGCAGGGCAAGATCGAGGTCGGCAACGAGATCGAGATCGTCGGAATCCACCCCGAGATCGAGAAGACCGTCGTCACCGGTCTCGAGATGTTCCAGAAGACGCTCGACTACGCGCAGGCGGGCGACAACGCCGGTGCGCTGCTCCGGGGCGTGAAGCGCGAGGAGGTCGAGCGCGGACAGGTGCTCGCGAAGCCGGGGTCGATCACCCCGCACACGCACTTCAAGGCGGAGGTCTACGTCCTCTCGAAGGACGAGGGCGGCCGACACACGCCGTTCTTCAACGGCTACCGGCCCCAGTTCTACTTCCGCACGACCGACGTCACGGGCTCCATCAAGCTGCCGGACGGGCAGGAGATGGTGATGCCGGGCGACAACACGAACATGGAGATCGATCTGATCCAGCCGATCGCCATGGATCAGGGCCTCCGGTTCGCGATCCGCGAAGGCGGCCGCACGGTCGGGGCAGGCGTCGTGACGGAGATCGTCAAGTAGGAGGGACGGCGTGGGGGCGAGGCACGCCTCGCCCCTTCCCGCCCCGCCGAGCAGGCAGAGGACAATGGCGCAACAGAAGATCCGCATCCGTCTCAAGGGTTACGACCACCAGCAGGTGGACCGGTCGGCGTCCCAGATCGTCGAGACCGCTCGGCGCACCGGGGCGACGATCACCGGACCGGTGCCGCTGCCGACGGAGAAGAACGTGTACTGCGTGATCCGGAGCCCCTTCAAGGACAAGGACTCGCGCGAGCACTTCGAGGTCAGGACGCACAAGCGCCTGATCGACATCCACAGCCCGACACCGAAGACCGTGGACTCACTGATGCGTCTCGACCTTCCGGCCGGCGTCGACATCGAGATCAAGCTCTGAGATGGCGCAGATGAAGGGCATCCTCGGCAGGAAGGTGGGCATGACGCAGCTGTTCGACCCGGAGACGGGGCGCGTCGACGCGGTCACCGTGATCGAGGCCGGCCCGTGCCCCGTGATCGTGGTGCGAACGGCCGAGAGCGACGGCTACGACGCCGTCCAGCTCGCCTTCGGCGAGGTCGCGGAGCGCAAGCTGTCGCGCGGCGAGCTCGGCCACCTGAAGAAGGCCGGCACCGCTGCCCGCCGACACCTCGTCGAGTTCCGCGGCTCGAGCGAGCTGCAGGTCGGCGAGACGGTCACCGTGGAGGCGTTCGCGCCCGGAGATGCCGTGAAGGTGTCGGGGGTCTCGATCGGCAAGGGGTTCCAGGGGACGATCAAGCGACACAATTTCCACCGGGGGCCGGTCACGCACGGCTCGCACAACGTCCGGAAGCCCGGCTCGATCGGGGCATCGGCGACACCGTCACGCGTCTTCAAGGGGATGCGGATGGCGGGGCGCATGGGTGGTGGCCGCGTGACACAGGGCGGCCTCGTCGTGCAGGAGGTCGACGCCGAGAGGAACCTCCTGCTCGTTCGGGGCTCGGTGCCGGGCCCCCGCAACGGCCTCGTCGAGGTCCGGGGGGTGCAGTCCTGATGCCGGTCATGGCGCCGATGATCGGCGGGAGCGAGAAGGAAGTGTCGCTCGTCGACGCGGTCTTCGCCGTCGAGCTGAAGCCGCACCTCGTCCACGAGGCCGTTCGTGCCGAGCTGAATGCGCACCGCGCGGGCACGCGCGGCGCGAAGAGCCGGGGTCTCGTTTCGGGCGGGGGCGCGAAGCCGTGGCGCCAGAAGGGGACCGGCCGCGCCCGCCAGGGCACGATCCGCGCCCCGCAGTTCACCGGCGGCGGCGTCGCGTTCCCGCCGACGATGCGCAGCTTCGACCTCAAGGTGAACAAGAAGGCGCGGCGTGCCGCGCTGCGCGGCGCGCTCAGCCACCACGCGGCACACGGCACGATCGCCGTGCTCGACGGGTCCGCGTTCGCCGAGCCCTCGACGAAACAGGCCGTCGGGCTGCTGGCCGGCTGGGAGCATCGCGAGCCGGTGCTGATCGTCGCGCACGAGGACGAGTCCGCGCTCGGCAAGTCGTTCCGCAACCTGCCGCGCGTCATCGTGACCGCACCCGGGGAGCTCGAGGTCGCGAGCGTCGTCTGGGCGAACGCGGTCCTCGTCACCGAGGCGGCGCTCCCCCTCGTGGAGGCGCGCGCCGGCGCCGGGAAGGAGGAGCGGTCGTGAGCCTCAACCTCGAGGACGTCCTCGTCGCCCCCGTCGTGTCGGAGAAGAGCTACGCGGGCATCGCCGAGCGCCGCTACACGTTCAAGGTGCATCCGGACGCGCACAAGACGCACGTCCGCCAGGCCGTCGAGAAGCTGTTCGGCGTCTCCGTCGAGCGCGTCAACATCGTCAAGGTGCAGCCGAAGCCGAAGCGCCGCGGCATGATCCGCGGCACCCGGCCGGGCTGGAAGAAGGCCGTCGTCCAGCTTCGCGAGGGCGACACGATCGAGATCTTCGAGGGAGCGCAGATTTGAGCCCGCCCGCCACAGGAGGAGCGCGCTGATGGCCGTGCGCAAGTACAAGCCGACGAGCCCGGGCCGGCGGTTCATGGCCGTCTCGTCGTTCGACGAGATCACCAAGTCGCGGCCCGAGAAGTCGCTTCTCGAGCCGCTGTCGAAGTCGGGCGGCCGGAACAACAAGGGGCGGATCACCACGCGCCATCACGGCGGCGGGCACAAGCGTCGCTACCGCACGATCGACTTCAAGCGGGTCAAGGACGGCGTGCCCGCGAAGGTGGCCGCGATCGAGTACGACCCGAACCGCTCGGCGCGGATCGCCCTGCTCCACTACGTGGACGGGGCGAAGCGGTACATCCTCGCGCCGCAGGGGCTTCGTGTCGGTGCCACGGTCGAGTCCGGCCCAGGCGCCGACATCAAGCCGGGCAACGCCCTGCCCCTGCAGTCGATTCCGACGGGCACGGTCGTCCATGCGGTCGAGCTCCGGCCCGGCCAGGGCGCGAAGATGGCCCGATCGGCGGGCTCGGGCATCCAGCTCGTCGCGAAGGACGGTGCACACGCGGTGCTGCGGCTCCCGTCCGGCGAGATGCGACGCGTGCTCCTGACGTGCCGCGCGACCGTCGGGCAGGTCGGGAACTCCGATCACGCGAACACGCAGAGCGGCAAGGCCGGGCGAAGCCGGTGGCTCGGCCGCCGTCCGACCGTCCGCGGGACGGCCATGAACCCGGTCGACCATCCGCACGGCGGTGGCGAGGGCAAGAACAAGGGCAACCACCCGGTGACGCCCTGGGGCGTGCCGACGCTCGGCAAGCGCACGCGTCCGAAGCACAAGGAATCCGACAAGCTGATCGTCCGCGGCCGTCGCCGCGGCAAGGAGCGCCGCTAGTGAGCAGATCGAGCAAGAAGGGCCCCTTCGTCGAGGAGCGGCTGATGCGCCGCGTCGAGGAGATGAACACCGCCGGCCAGCGGCGGCCGCTGAAGACGTGGTCGCGGTCGTCGACCGTGTTCCCGGAGATGGTCGGCCACACGATCGCCGTGTACAACGGACGGCAGCACGTGCCCGTCTTCATCAGCGAGCAGATGGTGGGGCACAAGCTCGGCGAGTTCGCTCCGACCCGGACGTTCCGCGGTCACGCCGGTGACCGGCAGACGCAGGTGAAGAAGCGGTGACGGAGACGGCTGCACCGGTGCACGTCCGCGCCCAGGCGAAATGGGTGCGCACCTCGGCGCGCAAGGCGCGTGTCGTGCTCGAGCACATCCGGGGGCGCTCCGTGCCGGAGGCGCGCACGGTGCTCGCGTTCACGCCACGCGCCGCCGCGCGGGAGATCGAGCGCGTCCTTCGCTCGGCGGTCGCGAACGCGGAGTCGGCGCACGCACTCGACGGCGACGAGCTGATCGTGGTCGAGGCCTACGCGGACGAGGGGCCGACGCTCAAGCGCTGGCGCGCACGGGCTCGGGGCCGGGCCGGGCGGATCAAGAAGCGCACGTGCCACATCACCGTCGTCGTGGCGGAGAACCCGGCTGCGACGAGCGACCGCCCGCGCCGCGCCCGGAAGCCGGCCGCGGAGGCGGCGCCTCCGCCGGAGGCCCAGCCCGACGAGCCGGCCGCCGAGGCGGAGGAGAAGCCGAAGACGAGCCGGCGGCGCACGCCGGCCAAGAAGAAGGAGGCCGTGACCTAATGGGCCAGAAAGTGCATCCGGGCGGCCTTCGCGTCGGCGTGATCCACGACTGGAAGTCGAACTGGTGGACCGGGAAGAAGCAGGTCGCCGACTACATCCTCGAGGACATCCGGATCCGCGACCACATCAACGGCAAGCTCTCGCACGCAGGGCTCTCCGACATCCTCATCCGCAAGGACAAGCAGCGGATCACCGTCGACATCTACACGGCGCGCCCCGGCATCGTGATCGGCAAGTCCGGGGTCGAGGTCGACGCGCTCCGCAAGGAGCTGCACGCGATCACGGGCAAGTCGGTGCACATCAACATCAACGAGATCAAGCGCCCCGAGCTCGACGCCCAGCTCGTCGCACAGTCGATCGCCGAGCAGCTGCAGAACCGCGTCGCGTTCAGGCGCGCGATGAAGCGCTCGCTGGCGTCCGCGATGCGCTCCGGCGCCCAGGGCATCCGCATCGTGTGCGGAGGGCGGCTCGGCGGCGGCGAGATGAGCCGGCGCGAGGCGTACTCCGAGGGACGCGTTCCGCTGCACACGATTCGCGCGGACATCGACTACGGCTTCGCGGAGGCGAAGACGACGTTCGGTCGCATCGGCGTCAAGGTCTGGATCAACAAGGGCGAGATCATGCCGGAGGGCTTCGACGGCGGCCTCGGCCGCGAGCGTGGGGCCGACGTCGAGGGCTCGCGCCGCCGCCGCGGGGCCGTCACCGAGGGTCTCGGCGCCTCGCGGGAGGGTGGACGCGGACGTGGACAGGACCGGGAAGGGCTCGGTCTCGTCCAGCGGCGTCGTCGCCCCGGGCGCCCGGGTGGCCCCGGACGCTCCGGCGGCCGCGGCGGCCGGTCGGCCGATCGCGCGGCCCGTCCGCGCGCGGACGCCGAGGCGCCGCCGCAGGAGACGACGGACGTGCCGGTCGACGCACCGGAGGCGACCCAGCCCGACGCGCCCACGCCCGGAACGGAGAGCGAGGAGCGCGCCTGATGTTGATGCCGCGGAAGTTCAAGCACCGCAAGCAGTTCCGGGGCCGTCGGGCGGGCCTGGCGAAGGGCCAGACCACCGTCCAGCACGGCGACTTCGGGATCAAGGCGCTGGAGGCAGGCTGGGTCACGAACCGGCAGATCGAGGCGGCACGGATCGCGATGACGCGCAAGATCCGTCGCGGCGGGAAGGTGTGGATCAACCTCTTCCCGGACAAGCCGTACACGAAGAAGCCCGCGGAGACGCGCATGGGCTCGGGCAAGGGCTCACCCGAGGGCTGGGTGGCCGTCGTGAAGCCCGGGCGGGTCATGTTCGAGCTCGCGGGCGTGTCGGAGCCTCTCGCCAAGGAGGCGCTGCGCCTCGCCGGCCAGAAGCTCCCGGTGAAGACGAAGATCGTGAAGCGCGAGGTGGATCTCTTTGAGTAGGAAGTCGACAACAGGCGTGCCTCCGACGGGGGCCGGACGGGTGGGTGATCTCCGGTGACGGCACGAGAGCTTCGCGATCTCTCCGACGAGGAGCTCCAGCGCAGGCTCGGCGAGACGCGCCGAGAGCTCGTCAACCTGCGCTTCCAGTCGGTCACGGGGTCGCTGGAGAACACGGGGCGGCTCACGGCCACGAAGCGCGACATCGCCCGCATCCTCACCGTTCAACACGAACGCGCACGGCTTGGAAAGGCGTAGCAATGGCTGACGACACGACACAGGACACCGAGAACACGGACGCCGAGGGCGCCGTGGAGGAGCCGGTGGCCGAGGAGCCCGTCGCCGAGGGTGTGGCGGACGAGCCGGCTGCCGAGGAGGCTGCGGCGGAGGAGCCGGCGGCCGCGGAGGCGGCCGAGGAGCCCGTCGCCGAGGCAGCGGAGGACGCTGCTGCCGCTCCGGCGGGTGAGGTCGCGCGCAAGAAGAAGAAGCGTCTGCCGCGCGCGTTGCGTCCGGCGCGGACCCGCCGCACGCGCGTCCCGAGCACGGAGCGCAAGCCGGTCGTGCGCCTTCCCAAGCCGGAGCACGAGCGCGGCCGCCGTCAGGAGCGGCAGGGGACGGTCGTCTCCGATGCGATGGACAAGACGATCGTCGTCAAGGTCGAGGTCGTCAAGGCGCACCGCCGGTACAAGAAGGTCGTGCGTCGAAGCGTCAAGTTCCACGCGCACGACGAGGGCAACGAGGCGAAGGTCGGAGACGTCGTGCGGATCGTCGAGACGCGCCCGCTGTCCGCAAGGAAGCGCTGGCGACTCGTCGAGATCGTCGAGGCGGCGAAGTAGGGGCGGCACGATGATCCAGCAGGAATCCAGGCTGAAGGTCGCCGACAACACCGGTGCGCGCGAGCTCTTGTGCATCCGTGTCGTCGGCGGATCGCACCGCCGCTACGCGCGCGTCGGTGACGTCATCGTTGCTACCGTGAAGGCCGCCACGCCGCAGGGCTCGGTCAAGAAGGGCGAGGTCGTGAGAGCGGTCGTCGTCCGGACGAAGAAGCCCTACGGACGTGACGACGGCACGCTGATCGGCTTCGACGAGAACGCGGCCGTGATCATCGACCAGCAGTTCAACCCACGCGGGACGCGCATCTTCGGACCGGTCGCGCGCGAGCTGCGCGAGAAGAACTTCATGAAGATCGTCAGCCTCGCCCCCGAGGTGCTCTAGATGGCCACGAAGATGAAAGTGCACAAGGGTGATCTCGTCCAGGTCCTGAGCGGGAAGGACCGCGGCAAGCGCGGCCGCGTGATCGACGCGCGCCCCGCGGAGCGACGCGTGATCGTCGAGAACCTCAACGTCGCGAAGCGGCACACGAAGCCACGGCCGGTGCGCGACACGTCACGCATGGGCGGGGCGGCGATCATCCCGGGAGGGATCATCGAGAAGCCGATGCCGCTCGAGGTCTCCAACGTGATGGTCGTGTGCCCGACGTGCAACCAGGCGACGAGAGTCGGGATCACGATCATGGAGGGCAAGGACGGCACCGTGCGGCGTCGCGTGTGCAAGCAGGATGGCTGCGGGGAGGTGATCGACCGGTGAGCACCACCGAGGCGATCGAGCCGCGTCTCAAGCGTCGGTACGAGGACGAGGTCCGCCCCGCACTCAAGGAGCAACTCGGCCTCTCGTCGACCATGCAGGTCCCCCGCGTCTCGAAGATCACCCTCAACATGGGCGTGGGAGATGCGAAGACCGACGCCAAGGCGCTCGACGCCGCCGTCGAGGAGCTGACGCTGATCGCGGGACAGCGAGCGCAGGTGAGGAAGGCCCGCAAGTCGATCGCAGCCTTCAAGCTGCGCGAAGGAATGCCGGTCGGGGCTCGCGTGACGCTTCGCGGCGCCCGCATGTACGAGTTCCTCGACCGTCTCGTCTCGATCGCGCTCCCTCGCATCCGCGACTTCCGCGGGCTCAGCCCCGCCTCGTTCGACGGACGCGGCAACTACTCGATCGGGATCCGCGAGCAGATCATCTTCCCCGAGATCGACTACGACAGCGTCCCGGCGATCCGGGGCCTCGACGTGGCGATTACGACCACGGCGCAGACGGACGAGCATGCCCGCGCGCTCCTCGCGGCCCTCGGGCTCCCGCTGGCCGCCGAGAGAACGGAGTAAGGAGATCGAATGGCCAAGAAGTCGCTGATCGCGAAGCAACAGCGGACGCCCAAGCATCCGGTGCAGGCGTACACACGCTGCAACCGCTGCGGGCGGCCGCGGGCCGTCTACCGCAAGTTCCGTCTCTGTCGTATCTGCCTGCGCGAGCTGGCGCACGAGGGCGCGATCCCGGGCATGACGAAATCGAGCTGGTAGGAGCCCCGATGCTGACCGACCCCATCGCCGACATGCTGACGCGGATCCGCAACGCCAACCGGGCGCTGCACGAGACCGCCGCGATGCCGACCTCGCGCATGAAGGAGGAGATCGCCCGCCTGCTCAAGGAGGAGGGCTACATCAAGGACTACCGCGTCGTCGACGCCGATCCGGTGGCGCAGCTCGTGATCGAGCTCAAGTACGGACGCAGCCGGGAGCGGGTGATCACCGACCTGAAGCGCGTCTCGAAGCCCGGCCGGCGCGTGTACGCCAAGAAGGACCGGCTTCCCCGCGTCCTCGGCGGCCTCGGAACCTCCATCCTGTCAACGTCGACCGGTGTGATCACCGGCCGCCAGGCCGCGGAGCGCGGCGTCGGCGGCGAAGTGATCGCATTCGTCTGGTGAGCGCGGGCGTCCCCGGGAGCGTGCGGTGAGCAGAATCGGAAGAGCGCCGATCGAGGTTCCGGCGACCGTGTCGGTCTCGATCTCGCCGGGGCGCGTCCAGGTGAGCGGGCCGCTCGGCGAGCTCGTCCAGCAGGTGCCCGTGCGGATCGGGGTCGAGCTCGGCGACGGGGTGATCACGGTCTCCCGCCCGACGGAGCGCGGGGAGGACCGCGCCCTGCACGGCCTCACCCGAACGCTCGTCGCGAACATGGTCGAAGGCGTCACTCGCGGGTTCGAGAAGCACCTGGAGATCCAGGGCGTCGGCTACCGGGCGCAGCTCAAGGGGCAGGATCTCGAGCTCAACGTCGGCTTCTCCCACACCGTGACGGTCCGACCCCGTGACGGCATCACCTTCGAGGTGCCCGCACCGACCCAGATCATCGTCAAGGGCATCGACAAGCAGGCGGTGGGGCAGACGGCCGCCGAGATCCGCAAGGTGCGCCCACCGGAGCCGTACAAGGGCAAGGGCATCCGGTACCGCGACGAGTACGTGCGCAGAAAGGTTGGCAAGAGAGCGTGAGCAGGATGACGACGTACGAGGCCCGCCGCCGACGCCACCGGCGTGTCCGCGGCAAGATCTCCGGGACCGCGGAGCGCCCGCGGCTCGTCGTCTTCCGGTCGAACCGGGGCATCTTCGCCCAGCTCGTCGACGACGAGCGCGGGCACACCGTTGCCTCGGCCGACTGGCTCGCGTTGCGGCCGTTCTCCGGGACGAAGCGCGAACAGGCGACGGCCGTCGGCAAGGCGCTCGCGGAGTCGGCACGGGCGACCGGGGTCACCCGGTGCGTGTTCGACCGCGGCGGGTACCTGTACCACGGTCGTGTGAAGGCGCTCGCCGACGGAGCGCGTGAGGGAGGTCTGGAATTCTGATGTCCGCTGTAGAAGCCAATGA
The DNA here is from genome assembly GCF_057140465.1 of Gaiella sp. Taxonomy (NCBI): domain Bacteria; kingdom Bacillati; phylum Actinomycetota; class Thermoleophilia; order Gaiellales; family Gaiellaceae; genus Gaiella; species Gaiella sp. Next base: position 4,372 of record NZ_DBNHWK010000096.1, on the reverse strand, counting down.
GACGCGCGAGCTCAAGGAGCGGGTGATCGAGATCAACCGCGTCGCCAAGGTGGTCAAGGGCGGCCGCCGCTTCTCGTTCACGGCCCTCGTCGTGATCGGCGACGAGGTCGATCGCGTCGGCGTGGGGTACGGGAAGGCCCGCGAGGTCCCGCTCGCGATCTCGAAGGCCGTCGACGACGCGAAGAAGAACCTGTTCACCGTGCCCAAGCACGGGGCGACGATCACCCATGAGATCACCGGTCGCTTCGACGCCGCCCGCGTCGTGCTCCGCCCGGCGAGCGAGGGCACGGGGGTCATCGCCGGCGGCGGCGTGCGCGCTGTTCTCGAGCTCGCGGGTATCCGTGACGTGCTCGCGAAGAGCCTCGGAACGACGAACCCGATCAACATGGCGAAGGCCACCGTGAACGGGCTGCAGAGCCTGCGCCGCCCCGAGGACGTCGCCCGCAGTCGCGGCAAGACGATCGCCGAAGTGCTGCCGGTGCGGGCCGCCGCAAAGCCGTCCGACGCGGAGAAGCCGTCGCCGGCGCCCGTCGAGGACTCCTCGGGCCCGGACGCGGATGAGGCCACGCCGGACGCCGAGGCGCGCGACGACGAGGCATCGGCATGAGCGCGACGGTCAAGATCACCCAGGTGAAGTCCACGATCGGCGAGACGCGCAAGCATCGCGGGACGCTCCGGTCGCTCGGGCTCGGCCGCATCGGCAGCCAGGCAGAGCACGCCGCTGGGCCCGCGCTCGAGGGCAAGCTCCGCCACGTCGCGCACCTCGTGAAGGTCGAGGAGGGCGGACGGTAGCCATGGCCGACGAGCTGAACCTGCACAGCCTCTCGCCGGCGCAGCCGCGCAAGGCGCGGAAGCGCGTCGGGCGCGGGATGGGCTCCGGGAAGGGCCGGTACAGCGGCCGCGGGATCAAGGGCCAGAAGTCCCGCTCCGGCTCGCACAAGATGCCGGCCGGCTTCGAGGGCGGCCAGATGCCGATCGACATGCGGCTGCCGAAGCTCCGGGGATCGACGTCGGCGGACGCGATGCCCGTCGGCCCGTTCCGGACGTACAGCGCGCCGATCAACGTGCGCGACCTCGAGGCGCGGTTCGACGCCGGCGCGGAGGTGACACCGGAGGCTCTCGTCAGCGCCGGGCTGCTCAAGAACACGCGGGTCGACGTGAAGATCCTCGGCGTCGGGGAGCTGACGAAGGCGCTCTCCGTTGCGGCGCACGGGTTCTCCGCCTCCGCACGCGAGAAGATCGAGGCCGCCGGCGGCACCGTCACGTGGCTCCGTGGCGAGCCGGTGCCCAAAGTGAAGAAGGGACGGCGTGCCGCTCGCGCGTCCACCGCCCGCGAGGACGAGCCGATCGAGGCCGAGCTCGGCGACGCGGCGGACACCCACGACGAGGCGCCGGAGGCGCAGTAGCGCCCGGCGCTGACGCCGCGGCTGTCGTGTGATGTTCAGCTGGCTCGCGAACGCCTGGCGGGTTCCGGAGCTCCGTCGCCGTCTGCTGTTCACGGCGGCCGTGCTCACGATCTACCGGCTCGGGTCCTGGATCCCCGCCCCTGGCGTCAACTCCGAGTCGATCTCGAACTACTTCAGCGGTCGCGGGGGAACCGTGCTCGGGCTCCTCAACCTGTTCTCCGGCGGGGCGCTCTCGCAGTTCTCGATCTTCGCCCTCGGGATCATGCCGTACGTCACGGCGTCGATCATCGTCCAGCTGATGACGGTCGTCATCCCGCGGCTCGCCGAGCTGCAGAAGGAGGGCGAGTCGGGGTACGCCAAGATCAACCAGTACACGCGCTACCTGACGGTCGTCCTCGCTGCCGCCCAGGCCCTCGGATACGCCTTCCTGTTCCGTAGCCAGGACGCGCTCCAGGCGAACTCGGGTCGGCTCGTCCTGATCGTCGTCACGCTGACGACGGGGACGACGTTGCTGATGTGGATGGGCGAGCAGATCACGCGGCGGGGGATCGGCAACGGGATCTCGATCCTGATCTTCGCATCGATCCTCACGGGTCTCCCGCTCGGCGTCGCCGCCTGGTGGAACGGCGGGCCGATGGAGCGGATCTTCTTCCCGCTGATCGCGGTCGCGATCGTCGCTGCGATCGTCTTCGTGCAGGAGGGGCAGCGCCGGATCCCGATCCAGTACGCGAAGCGCATGGTCGGGCGCCGCATGACCACCGGCGGGACGACCTACCTCCCGTTGCGGGTGAACATGGCCGGCGTGATCCCCGTCATCTTCGCCGCCGCAATCCTCGCGTTCCCGCCGACGATCGCCCAGTACTTCCCGAGCACGCAGGACTTCGTCAACGAGTACTTCCAGCCGGGCGACGTCGCCTTCCTGCTGCTCGAGGGCGCCATGATCGTGCTCTTCACGTTCTTCTACACAGCGGTGCAGTTCAACCCGGTCGAGCAGGCCGACAACCTCCGCAAGCACGGTGGGTACATCCCGGGCATCCGGCCCGGGCCGCCGACCGCGCAGTACCTCGACCGCGTCCTCACCCGCCTCACGCTTCCCGGCTCCCTGTTCCTGGCGACCGTCGCCGTGCTGCCGAGCCTGTTCATCCGCTACGGCGGCTTCTCGCAGGCGAGCGCCGGGGCGCTCGGCGGCACGTCGGTGCTGATCGCCGTCGGCGTGGCGCTCGACACGATGCGGCAGATGGAGTCGCAGATGATGATGCGGAACTACGAGGGCTTCCTGAAGTGACCCGCGGGGCCATCGGCAACGGGGTCTTCTCGAGGGCGGGGCGAATCCCGCCCCGTTGCGTCGCGGGCCCCGGAGGTGCCGCGTGAACCTGCTCGTCGTCGGCCCCCAGGGGTCCGGCAAGGGCACCCAGGCAGGGCGGATCGCCGCCGACTACGACATCCCGCACGTCTCGACGGGTGACATGTTCCGCGCCGCCGCCGAGGCCGGCTCGGAGCTCGGGCAACGCGTCCAGCCGATCCTCGCCGCCGGTGACCTCGTGCCCGACGAGCTGACCGTGGAGCTGATCCGCGAGCGTCTGTCGGAGGACGACGCCCGGGCCGGCTTCGTCCTGGACGGCTTCCCCAGGAACCTCGTACAGGCCGGGGCGCTCGACGCGATGCTCGGCTCGATCGACCGTGGGCTCGACATGGTGCTCTTCTTCGACCTCGACGACGACATCGCGCTCGAGCGGATGCTCGGACGCGCCCGTGACGAAGGCCGAGTCGACGACCGCCCCGACGTCATCGCCCGTCGTCTCGCCATCTACCACGAGCAGACCGAGCCGGTCGTCGAGCACTACCGGGCGACCGGGCTGCTCGTCCCGCTCCACGCCGAGCGGAGCGTCAACGAGGTGTACGCGGAGATCACCGACGCGATCGCCGTGCTCGAGGGCCGACGCGCGTGATCATCAGGAAGAGCCACGACGAGATCGAGCGCATCGCGCGGGCCGGCGCGCTCGTCGCGGAGACGATCGCCCACGTCGGAGAGCACCTCGTGCCCGGGGTGACGACGAGGGAGCTCGACGACATCGCCGATGCGTTCATCCGTGCCCGGGGGGGCATCCCCACATCGCAGGGCTACAAGGGGTACCCGCGCGCGATCTGCATCTCGCCGAACGACGTCGTCGTTCACGGGATCCCTGGCGACTACCGCGTCGCGTCGGGAGACCTCGTCACGGTCGACGTCGGAGCCACGCTCGACGGGGCGATCGCCGACAGCGCCTACACCTACGCCGTGGGCGCGATCGAGCCCGAGGCACAGCGGCTGCTCGATACGTGCCAGGACGCGCTCTGGGCGGGCATCGCCGAGGCCCGTGCCGGGAACCGGATCGGCGACATCTCCCATGCCGTTCAGGGGGTCGTGGAGAGTGCCGGCTTCTCCGTGATCCGTAGCCTCGTCGGCCACGGCGTCGGCCGCCACTACCACGAGGATCCGCACGTCCCGAACTTCGGTGCCCCCGGTCGCGGGCCGCGGCTGTCCGAGGGGATGACGATCGCGATCGAGCCGATGATCACGATGGGCAACCCGGACGTCCTCCTCGACGACGACGGCTGGACGATCTCCACCGTGGACGGCTCCCTGTCGGCGCACTTCGAGCACACGGTGGCGATCACGGGCGAGGGGCCGCGCGTCCTCACGCCGCGCGTCGGCATCGCTCGGGAGCGAGCGCGTCTGCTACAGTAACGACCCCGCGGCGCGGCCGGTCGGCTCTGCTGTGGGATTCTGTTCACGACGTCCGCGTGCGAGTGCGCGGCGTGTGCGAGGAAAGGTGTCGGTCAAGGAAGAGAAGATCGAGGTCGAGGGCGAGATCGTCGAGGCGCTTCCGAGCCTCATGTTCCGAGTGCGACTCGACGAGGGCCACGAGGTGCTCGCCAAGATCTCGGGGAAGATGCGGAAGCACTACATCCGGATCCTCCCGGGC
>NZ_DBNHWK010000095.1:0-5544 GCF_057140465.1 Gaiella sp. | reverse complement strand
CGGGGAAGCTCTTCGAGGCGGCGTGCGTGCTCGGCGGCGGGAGCGCCGACTACGGGTACCTCCTCGGCATCGCCTTCCAGATCGCAGACGACATCCTCGACTGCGCCGGCGAGACGATCGAGACCGGAAAGGTCCCGGGCACCGACCTGCGGGACGGGACGCCGACCCTGCCGCTGCTGCTCGCCGCGCGCGACGACCCGGTCGTGCGCGACGCGATCGCCGGCGGGCCGCTCGAGGGCGTGCTCGTACGGGTCGCCGCGACCGGCGCGCTCGAGCGCGCCCGCGAGGTTGCCCTCGACTACGCTACGAGGGCGAGGGAGGCGTTGAACGGGTCACCCCGCCGCGCAGCGCTCGACGCCCTCGCCGACGCGGTGGTGCACCGTTCCAGCTGATGGCGACCCTCGACCACACAGGCACGCTCGGAGTCGTCCGGGAGAAGGTCGAGGCCGGCGAGCGCCTCGACCTCGAGGACGGGCTCGCGATCCTCGAGTCGGACGATCTCCTCGCCCTGGGGGAGCTCGCCGACCGCGCTCGCCGACGTCGCGGTGGCACCGACGACGTCTACTTCGTCCAGAACACGTACCTGAACCAGACCAACGTGTGCCGCGTGAAGTGCAAGTTCTGCGCGTTCGCGGCGACCCGGAAGCAGGAGCACGCCTACACGATCACGGCGGAGGAGCTCGTGGAGGACGCCGTCGCCCATCACGCTGCGACCGGCTTCACCGAGATCCACATGGTCAACGGCGAGAACCCGCACGTCGACTTCGACTTCTACCGGGACACGATCGCGTCGCTCCATGCGGTGCTCCCCGACGTGCACCTCAAGTGCTACACGGCGTCCGAGATCCACCACATGACGACGCTCTCCGGCCTCACGCACGAGCAGGTGCTGCGGGAGCTCAAGGACGCGGGCCTCGGATCGTTGCCGGGCGGCGGCGCGGAGATCTTCGCCGACCGGGTGCGGCGTCTCGTCGCGCCGGGCAAGGAGCACCCGGACGTCTGGTTCCACGTCCACGACACCGCGCATCGCCTGGGCATCCCGACCCATTGCACGATGCTCTACGGCCACGTGGAGACGTACGAGGAGCGTGTCGACCACATCCTGCGCCTGCGCGAGCAGCAGGATCGCACCGGCGGCTTCCTCGCCTTCATCCCGCTCGCCTTCCACCCGGAGAACACCGTCTTCGAGCGGCGCGGGTTCCGGCACACGACCGGCGCCGACGACCTGAAGATGCTGGCGTTCTCGCGGCTGATGCTCGACAACGTCCCGAACGTCAAGGCGTACTGGATCATGATGGGGATGCCGATGGCCGCCGTCGCGCTCCACTTCGGCGCGAACGACGTGCAGGGCACGGTGATGCGGGAGGAGATCTTCAAGGCTGCCGGAGGCCGGACGGGGACGGAGCAGAAGGTGGAGGAGCTCGTCCGCTTCGTGACCGCCGCCGGCCGGGTTCCCGTGCAGCGCGACACGCTGTACAACGAGCTGCGCCGATGGCCGTGAAGGCACCGGTCGAGGTGGTGCTGACGCCGGCGCAGCGCGAGATGGACTCGCGCGACTGGAGCTTCGGCGGCACGTGGCCCTACGAGCCGCGCTGGCTGTTCACGGACGGGATCCGCCTCCACTACGTCGACGAGGGGCCCCGCGACGGCGAGCCGGTGGTGATGCTCCACGGGAACCCGACGTGGGCCTACCTCTACCGCAACTTCATCGCCCCGGTCGCCGACGCGGGATACCGCGTCGTCGCCCACGACGAGCTCGGGTTCGGCCGCTCCGACAAGCCGAAGCGCCAGCGTGAGTACTCGATCCAGCGGCACGTGAGCCACTTCGGGGCCCTGATGGACGAGCTCGGCCTCGACGGCGTCACCCTCGTCGTGCAGGACTGGGGCGGCCCGATCGGGCTCGCGTGGGCCGTCGACAACCCGGGCAGGGTGGCGCGCCTCGTCCTCCTCAACACCTTCACGGGGTCGGCCCCCCCGGGCATGGAGGCGCCCCTCGTCTTCAAGCTGATCCGCGCGCCGGGGACGGGCGAGCTGCTCGCGAAGGGCGCGCACGCCTTCGTGCGTCGGCTGCTCTTCAAGGAGGGGATCGCGCATCCCGAGCGGCTCGGCGAGCACGAGCGCGCCGCCTACCTCGCGCCGCACCCGAGCTGGGACAGTCGCACCGGCGTCCTCGCCTACCCCCGGCTGATCGCGTTCACGGAGAAGAGCCCGACGCGGCGGCTCGCCGACCACGTCGAGGCGGGCCTCGGCGCCCTCGCGGACAAGCCCGTGCTCATCTGCTGGGCGATGCAGGACCCCGCCTTCCGGGCAGAGGCGCTCGCGATGTGGCGCCACCGGTTCCCGGCGGCGGACGTTCACGAGCTCCCCGACGCCTCCCACTACCTGCAGGAGGACGCACACGAGGAGGTCGTGCCCCTCCTCCTCGACTTCCTCGGCCGAACCGAGCACCCGACGTGATCAGGCTCGGCCGCATCTCGTACGTGAACATGGCGCCGGTGTTCTTCCGGCTCGAGCACGACGTCGAGGAGGTGACGGGCGTGCCCACCGAGCTCAACCGGCTGCTGACCGCCGGCGCGCTCGACGTCGCGCCGATCTCCTCGATCGAGTACGCGCGGAACGCCGACCGCCTCCGCCTGCTGCCGCGCCTGTGCGTCTCGTCCGAGGGCGCGGTCGACTCGATCCAGCTCGTGACGCGGATGTCGCTCCCGCGTGTCCGCACGGTGGCCGTCACGCCCGAGAGCGCCACCTCGGTCGTGCTCACGAAGGTCCTGCTGCCGCAGGCCGAGCACGTGCCGCTGGGCGAGCCGGCCGACGCGACGCTGCTCATCGGGGACGCCGCCCTGCGCAGCGCCTTCGAGGACCCGACGCCGCACTACGACCTCGGCCGGCTCTGGCTCGAGCGCACCGGCCTGCCGATGGTGTTCGCGGTCTGGGCGGCGCCGGAGCCCGTCGCCGAGGGCCTGCTGGGGCTCCAGGACGCGCTCGTCGCTTCGGTGCGCATGGCCCGGGCCGAGCCGGAGCTCCTCGCCCACGAGGCGAGCCGCCAGTACGGCTACCCCGCCGGGTTCCTCGCCCGGTACTTCGAGAAGCTCCGCTACAGCTTCGGGCCGCGTGAGCGTGCGGGCCTCTACACGTTCATGGAGATGGCGCGGGACGTCGGCGAGCTCGACCGCGTCCCCGAGCTCCGATTCGTTCCCGACGCCGCGAGGGCAAGCGCGTGAGCGTGGCCCCGAGGGGGGTGGCCCCGGCGCCGGAGTCGTCCGCGGGCGGACGGGCCGTCTCCGAGATCCTCGAGGCGGCGCTCGACGGCGCCCGGATCAGCGACGCGGACGCGGCGACGCTCCTGCGCTCGCGGGACCTCGTCGCGGTCGGGCGCGTCGCGAACGAGCTCCGCAACCGGCGCAACGACCCGGGGCGCGTCACGTTCATCGTCGACCGGAACATCAACTACACCAACGTCTGCCACACGGACTGCGACTTCTGCGCGTTCTACCGGAGGCCCGGCGACACACGGGAGGCGTACCTCCTGCCGAAGCCGGTGATCTTCAAGAAGATCGAGGAGACGCTCGCGATCGGCGGCACCGGTGTCCTGATGCAGGGCGGGCACCACCCGGATCTCGACATCGCCTACTACGAGGACCTCTTCCGGTCGATCAAGAGCCGGTACCGCGTGCACCTCCACTGCCTCTCGCCGCCCGAGGTCCAGCACATCGCCCGCCGGTCGAAGCTGACCGTCTGGGAGACGCTCTCCCGGCTGCGCGATGCGGGGCTCGACTCGCTCCCGGGCGGCGGCGCCGAGATCCTCGTCGATCGCGTGCGCGACGTGATCGCGCCCAAGAAGACGACCGCCGACGAGTGGCTCGGCGTGATGCGGGAGGCGCATCGCCTCGGCATGTCGACGACGGCGACGATGATGTACGGGCACGTCGAGACGCTCGAGGAGCGCGTGGAGCACATGCGCCGCGTGCGCGAGCTGCAGGACGAGACCGGAGGCTTCCGCGCCTTCATCTCCTGGACCTTCCAGCGCGACGGCAACCGGCTCGACGACGTCGTGACCGACGAGCAGATGCCCACCTCCTTCGACTACCTGCTGACACAGGCGGTCTCCCGCATCTACCTCGACAACGTCCCCCACATCCAGTCGAGCTGGGTCACGCAGGGCATGAAGATCGGCCAGGTCGCCCTCGACTTCGGCGCCGACGACATGGGCTCCGTGATGCTCGAGGAGAACGTCGTCTCGGCTGCGGGAACGACCCACCGCACGTCGACGGACGAGCTCGTGCACCTGATTCGGGCGACCGGCCGCACCGCGGTCCAGCGCGACACGCTGTACCGCGAGGTCAGGGCGTTCGGCTAGCCGGTCGTCCCGCCGCGACGACCGCGGCGGCGCTGCGCGTCACCTCGTCCTCGCTCGACCCGCCCACCTCGAGATCCCTGAGGATCCCGTCGTGGAGCCCGTAGACGACCCCGTGCAGGGTCAGTCGCTGGCCGCGTGCCCATGCGTCCGCGACGATCGTCGTCCGACCGACGTTGATCACCTGCTCGACGACGTTCAGCTCGCACAGGCGGTCGAGCCGCTCGGCCTCGGGAACCGACTCGAGTCGTTCGACGTGTCGCTCGGCGACGTCCTGCACGTGGCGGAGCCAGTTGTCGATCAGTCCGTGGCGAGACCCCTCGAGCGCCGCCCGCACCCCGCCGCACCCGTAGTGCCCGCAGACGATCACGTCACGCACCCGGAGCACGTCGACCGCGTACTGCAGGACCGAGAGGCAGTTGAGGTCCGAGTGCACGACGACGTTGGCGACGTTGCGGTGCACGAACACCTCTCCGGGCGGGAGGCCGACGATCTCGTTCGCCGGCACCCTGCTGTCGGAGCACCCGATCCAGAGGTACGCCGGTGCCTGCTGGTCGGCGAGGCGGTCGAAGAACGACGGGTCGTCCCGCCGCACGGCGTCCGACCACGCACGGTTGGCCCGGAGCAGGTGGTCGAGGGCGCGCACGGCGCGAGCCTACCGCGAGGCGGGGTGCCCCCGATCGGTTCGGATCGTGTAAGCGGGTTCCGGACCGGCACCGTCGCTTCGCTACCGTCGGTCGCAGCCATGCTGCGCCGTCTGCTCCTCGCCGCCGCGCTCGCCCTCGTCGCCGCCGTGCCGGCGCACGCGGAGTCGCGTGCGCTCTGGCCGGGCGTCACCTACCAGACCGACGTGCAGATGACGCCGGGTGGGCCGGTCGTGATCAACGTCCTCATGGGGCCGCGCCCGGGCGGCACGACGACGCTGGCGCCGGTGCTCTCGACCGACACCGTGATCGGGAGCGAGACCCTCACCGCGATGCAGCGCCGGCTCGTCCCGAGCGCCACCAGCGCGGGCGTCAACGGCGACCTGTTCTCGCTCGCGACCGGGCGTCCGAGCGGGATGTTCATGCGCGACGGCGAGCTGCAGAGCCCACCGAACCCCGGTCGTGCGAGCGCCGGCATCCTCGCCGACGGCACGCTCGACATCCGTCGCGTCGCCTGGCAGGGGGCGTGGCAGGCGCTCGGCGGCC
>NZ_DBNHWK010000094.1:0-10256 GCF_057140465.1 Gaiella sp. | reverse complement strand
GAAGCTGAAGATGTAGTCCCAGCGGCCGCAATTGAGCCCGGCGGCGTGCGGCCGCAGCTCGTAGAGGATCTCGTCCATCTCGAAGGCCGCGAGGATCGTCTCGATCAGGACGGTCGCCTTGATCGTGCCGCGCGGCACGCCGAGCGTGTCCTGCGCGAACACGAAGACGTCGTTCCAGAGGCGGGCCTCGAGGTGCGACTCGAGCTTGGGGAGGTAGAAGTAGCGCCCGTTGCGGCCGTGGTTGCGGTGGAAGTAGAGCCCGAAGTCGAAGAGGCTGCCGGACATCGCGACACCGTCGACGTCGAAGTGCCGCTCGTCGAGGTGCCAGCCGCGCGGGCGCACGAAGAGCACCGCCGGGTCGTCGACGAGCCGGTACTCCTTGTCGGGGGTGACGAGCTCGATCGTCCGGTCGAGCGCGTCGGTGAGGTTCCGCTGGCCCTGGACGCAGTTCTCCCACGTCGGCGAGTTCGCGTCCTCGAAGTCCGCCATGAACACGCGGGCGCCCGAGTTGAGCGCGTTGATCACCATCTTCCGGTCGACGGGCCCCGTGATCTCGCAGCGGCGGTCGGCGATCTCCTCCGGGAACGGGGCGATCCACCAGTCGCCCTCCCGCACCGACGCCGTCTCCGCGCGGAAGTCGGGGAGCTCTCCTCCGCGGAGGCGGGCGAGGCGGGCGGCGCGGTCGGCGAGCAGCTCACGGCGGCGGTCGTCGAACTCGCGGTGGAGCGCGACGAGGAACGCCCGGGCGTCCACGGTGAGGACGTCGGCCGCGTCGGTCATCGCGCGATCATCTCACGAGCCCGGGGACGATGTCGCGAGCGCACGGCCCGGCTCGTACGTCGAGCCGCGTCGTCGCATCAGAAGGTCCCGTAGCGCTCGTACGCCTCGAGCGGCGAGACGCCGCGCGTGACGGCCTCTCGGATCTCGTTCTCGGTGCCGACCTTCCGCTCGGCCTCGGCGAGGACGTCTGCAGCGACATCCACCGGGACGACGACGACACCGTCCTCGTCGCCGACCACCCAGTCGCCCGGTGCGATCCGCACCGTCCCGATCGTGATCGGCACCTGCGTCGCCGTCACCTCCCAGCGCCAGGTGCAGTCCTCGGGCGTGACGTGCCGGGCGAAGACGGGGAGCCCCTGCTCGGCGATGAAGCGCGTGTCCCGACATCCGCCGTCGATCACGCAGCCGGCCACGCCTCGCGTGAGGAGCGACGTCGCCGAGAGCTCGCCGAAGTGCGCCGAGCGCTCGTGATGGCACTGGTAGACGGCGACCTGACCGGTCGGCACGGCACCGAGCATCGCCAGGGTCTTGCGGATCGCGCCGTCCCAGTCGCCGTGGTCGGCCGGTCGTCCCTCGACCGTGAAGGCCTGGCCGGCGACGCGCATTCCGGGGACCAGTGGCCGGATCTGCGGTGGGAGCGTCTGCTCGCGGAGCCCCCGCTCGTCGAGGACGTCGGCGAGGGCGGCCGTGTAGACGCCGGCGAAGCGCTCACGCATGGGCCGACCCTAGACGATCCACCGTGGCCGGGCGCCGACGCGCGCCCCGCCCTCGCGGCCGGGGCGTGCCGCCCGCTACGGCGTCGGGATCGCGAGGTCGCCGGGGACGTCGGCGCCGCGCCCCTCGACGAGGTCCGGCGCGAGCTCCTCGAGGAGTCGCAGCACGAGCTGGGTCCGGCGGACGCGCTCGCGCGAGAGCGCGACGGCAGTGCCCTCGAGGTGGAGGCCGGACGGGTAGATGTTCGGGGCGTTGCGGAGGCCGACCTTGACGTACAGAGGAGCGGCGGCGCGCACCATCGCCGGAACGTCGTAGTGGCGGACGAAGCCACCCTGGTCGTCCGGCGCCTCGACGTACATGTCGAGAGGCGCCGTGCACGCGGCGCGCACCTCTCCGAGCTCCGCGACCGAGAGGTCGGTGGCGACGTTGATCGTCGTCGCCCCGAGGCCCTGCAGGACACGTGCCGTGGCCCCGTTCGCACAGGCGAGCAGCACCGAGGTCTTGAGCGCGAGGCCCGGGGGGAGGTCGCCGGCGGCGCGCAGTTGCCCGAGCGTCGCGAGGACGCCCACGTCGGCGACGAGGAACGACCGGATGCCGTGACGGAGGCCGCGGCGCACCTCGGCGAGGCACTGCTCGATCCCCGCCGCCCCGCGCGCGACACCCGCCACCGCGGTCGTGACGTGCGACTGCCCCCCGACGTCCCAGGCGCCGCGGGGGCCGAGGAACAGCGACACCTCGACGCCGTGCTCCGCGCCGAGCTGCGCCATCTCGTCGAGCTCGACGTCGGTCAGCATCATCACGCCGGAGCCCTGCGACACGCGGCGCACCGGGACGCCGCGTGCGACGGCCTCCTCGAGCACGGCCCGCATCGCGACCGGTCCCTCGACCGACGGGATCTCGACCCGGTATCGCAGCCCGTCGGCGAACCGGTGCCCGCTCTCGCGCACGTCCTCGCCCTCCGTCGCGTCCGTGCCGCTCACGCGTCAACCCTCTCAGGTCCGGCGCCCCAGAAGGCGTCGAACTCCTCGGGGTCCGAGGGGAGTGCGAGCACCGAGCGCACCTGCCCGTCCGCGACCTCTGCGAGCAGCAGCTGCTCGAGGTCCAGCGTCCGGCCCGCGCGTACCCCGGTCGCGCGATAGAGCGCCGCCGCGCGATCCTCGGATGCGAGCACGTCGACGAGCGCCGACGCGTACGTCCCGCCGGTCTCCTTCGGGAGGCGCGCGAGGAAGCCGAGGATCGCGGTGCGGCCGCGGTAGGTGCCTGCCATCGCGCCGCGGCCCGGGACGATCCAGACCGCATCCTCCGCGAGCAGGTCGCGCAGCGCGAACGCGTCCCGGCTGGCGAACGCCGCGAACATCCGGTGCAGCACACCGGCGTTCTCAGCGCTCCCCACGCTGCGCCTCCCACTCGATGATCAGCTCCGTGACGTGGCGCCGCTGCGCGTCCGTGAACGCGAACCGCTCGAGCAGCCGGCGGGCCTCGGCCGGGTCGTCGTGCACGACCGCGGCCTCGAGGCGCTCGCGATACGGCGTCGGCTGGCGGAGCTGCCGTCGGAGCCAGCGGAGGAGGCCGACACGCGCACTCGTCGTCACCGCACTAGGCTACGCGCGTGGACGCGTTCCTCGCCATCGCGAGCAGGCGCGACGAGCGCCGCTACCTCGCGGGCCCGCTGTCGGAGGAGACGGTCGACCGGATCCTCGATGCGGGCCGGCTCTCCGGCTCGAGCAAGAACCGCCAGCCGTGGACGTTCGTGGTGCCGACGAGCCGCGCGCGCGTCGAGGCGCTCGCGGAGGCGGTCTGGGCGCCGGAGAACGTCCGGGCCGCGGGCCTCGTCGTCGCGATCGTGGTTCCCGTCGGCCGCGCCGCCTTCGATGCCGGCCGCGCGGCACAGAACATGCTCCTCGCGGCCTGGAACGAGGGGATCTCGTCGTGCCCGAACGGCGTGCGCGACGCCGAGGCGGCGTGCCGCGCCCTCGCGCTCGGTGACGACGAGGAGCCCGTGATCGTGCTCTCGTTCGGCCGTCCCGAGCGTGTGCGCGACCCCGAGTCGCGATCCGCGTCCGAGTGGAGCGAGCGGGCGAACAGAAGGCCGCTCGACGAGACCGTCAGGAAGGTCGCATGACGCCGAGCTCGCCCGCCCGCGGCGGGCTCGACCTGGGAGGAACGAACATCCAGGCGGTGGTCACGGGGCGCGCCGCGACGGTCGTCGGGCATGCGCGTCGCGACACGCCGCGACGTGGCGGTGCCGAGGCGGTCGTGCACGACTTGGCGATCACGATCCGGGAGGCCGCCGCGGACGCCGGGCTCCGGCTCTCCGAGCTCGACGGCGTCGGTGTGGGCGTCCCGGGTGAGATCGACACGGAGGAGGGCACTGTCACCCAGGTCGCCAACATCGAGGAGTGGGAGAAGGAGTACCCGCTCGCGGCGGAGCTGTCGAACGCGCTCGGCGGCCTTCCGGTGTCCCTCGGCAACGACGTCACGGTGGCCGTCGAGGCCGAGCGGCGCTACGGGGCGGGACGCGGGCTCCGGAGCTTCCTCGGCGTGTTCTGGGGCACCGGTGTCGGGGGCGGCCTCGTCGTCGACGGGCGACTCCTGCGGGGCCGTGGCTCGGCCGGCGAGATCGGGCACGTGTGTGTGAAGCCAGGCGGTCGCCGCTGCGCCTGTGGCCTGCGCGGGTGTCTCGAGGCCTACGCGGGACGGGCGGCGCTCGAGCAGCGCGCGCGCCGCGAGGCGCGTCGCCGGAAGACGGTCCTCTTCGACCTCATGCGGCAACGCGGTCGTGAGCGCCTGACGAGTGGGATCTGGCTGCGTGCGCTCGACGCCGGCGACGCCGTCGCACGCGACCTCCTCGACGACGCCGTCGCCGCGCTCGGCGTCGGCATCGGCGCCGCGGTGACCCTGCTCGACGTCGAGGCGGTGATCGTGGGGGGCGGTCTCGGCGAGCGGCTCGGCCCGACCTGGCTGAAGCGCATCGAGAAGGCGGCCCGCCCGCACACGTTCTTCCACACGAGACCGGTCTACCGGCTCGTGGAGCTCGGGGACATGGGCGGCGCGATCGGCGCGAGCCTGCTCGTCCACGCCCGCCGCGCCGCCTGATCCCGGTGCTCGTCACCCGCGCCCGGCAGAGCCTCGGGGCGGCGACACGGGGCGGCAGCGACTCGGCCCCGTCTCGCCGTGGAGCGCCGGTGAGGCGGAGCGGCGGGTCGAGGGCGGCTCGGCGACCCGCTAGTCGAGCGCGCGGCGGAGGAACCGGAGCAGGTTGCCGCTCGCGACGGCCTCGACGTCGGCGTCCGGCCACCCGCGCTCGCGGAGCGCCGCGACGAGCCTCTGGTAGTCCTCCGGCCCCGTCAGCCCCTCGATCCCGGCGCCGGGTCGGTGCCCGGCGGGCGTCAGCCCGTCCTCCGGCAGCGCAGGGGTCGGCATCGCCTCCCAGAGCCGGCGGGTGAAGTCGCCGCCGAGGCAGACGCCGTCGACGCCCACCACCTCCGCGGCGTGCTCGAGGTGCTCGATCACGCCTGCGATCGTCGCCCGGTCGGGCCCGATCGCGATCGGGTGGAGCATGACCCCGACCAGGCCGCCCGCAGCGGCGAGCGCACGGAGCTGCCGGTCGTCGAGGTTCCGGGGGGTGTCGTGCACCGCGCGGCAGCCGCCGTGCGAGGAGAGCACGGGGTGCCCGGGGGCACGCTCGAGGATCTCGTCGAACGCCCCACTCGACGCGTGGGCGAGGTCGATGATCACCCCGAGGGCGACGAGCCGGTCGACGAGCCGGCGCCCGAGCCGGGAGAGGCCGCCGCCTTCCTCGCCCGTCCCGTCGGCGAAGGCGTTGCGCAGGTTCCAGGTGAGGCCGGCCATCCGCACGCCGAGCGCGTGGAACACGTCGGCCGGCCACGTCTCGACGCCGAACGGCTCGACACCCTCGAGGGAGAGCATCAGCCCGATCCGCTCGCCGTGCTCGACCGGATCGAGGTCGGCGGCGGTGCGCACGTGGATCAGCCGCCCCGGCGACTCGTCGACGGCGTGGTGGAAGGCGGCGACGAGGGCGAGCGCCTCGCGCAGCGACCCTTCCGGCTGCACGGCGTGGCCGACGAAGACCGGGCAGACCTGGAGGCCGACGCGGCCCTGCTCCAGGAGCGGCAGCCACGTGCGTGCGAACACGCCGGTCTCGCCCAGCCGGCGCTCCCGGTACGCGAGCTCGAGCAACAGGTCGACGTGGGCGTCGGCGATCACGGTCATCGGTCTGCGCTCACCGTCCGTGCAGCGTATCGCCGCCCCGGGGTGCCGACGATGTGAAAGGCTCCGCTCGATGAGCGCTCTCCGCCTCGGGCTCCTCTCGACCGCCAAGATCAACCGCGAGATCCTCGCTGCCGCGGCCGACTCGGGCCGTGTGGACGTCGTCGCGGTCGGGAGCCGGGACGAGGCGCGGGCGCAGTCGTACGCCGCCGAGCACGGCATCCCCCGGGCCCACGGCAGCTACGAGGCGCTCCTCGACGACGGCGAGGTCGACGCCGTCTACATCTCGCTCCCGAACGGCCTGCATCACCCGTGGACGATGCACGCGCTCGCGGCGGGCAAGCACGTGCTCTGCGAGAAGCCGTACTCGCGTCGTCCCGCCGACGTCGAGGAGGCGTATGCGGCCGCCGGCCGAGCCGGGCTCGTGCTGATGGAGGCGTTCATGTACCGCCACCATCCGCAGACCGCGGAGATCGCGCGCCTGGTGCGGGAGGGAGCGATCGGTGCGCCGGTGGCGGCCCGCGCGACGTTCACCTTCCCGCTCCGCGACCTCACCGACGTGCGCGCGCGCCCCGAGCTCGACGGCGGCGCCCTGATGGACGTCGGGTGCTACTGCGTCAGCGGCGCCCGGCTGCTCGCCGGCGAGCCCGTGTCCGTCGTCGCCGAGCAGGTGACCGGCCCGACCGGGATCGACATGGCGTTCTACGGGACGCTGCGGTTCGCCGACGACGTCGTCGCCCAGTTCGAGGCGTCCTTCGTCGCGCCGCGGCGCCAGTACCTGGAGGTCGTCGGCGAGGACGGGGCCCTCGTCGCACAGGCACCGTGGCGGATCGACTGGCCCGGGGAGCTGCAGCTCGTGCGCGACGGTGCCGTCGAGGCGGTCGACGTCGCGCAGGCGAACTCCTACCGGCTCCAGCTCGAGAACCTCGCCGACGCCGTCGGCGGAGCCGCTCCGCCGCTCCTCGGGCGCGACGACGCGCTCGGCCAGGCCCGCACGATCGAGGCCCTGTACAGGAGCGCCGAGGTCGGCGCGGCGGTCGTGCTCTCCTAGGCGCCGTCGCTAGCCGACGGTGAGCTTGTTGCCGGCCACCTGGCCCGTCACGATCACTTCGGCGGTCGAGGGGACGTCCCCGTCGTAGCCGACGAGGACGAGCGACGGTTTCCCACAGGCGGGCGGAGAGCCCTGGGCCGAGGAGCAGAGGTACGTCGTCCCGCCGACGTCGACCACCCAGCCGCGCACGTTCAGGTCGCCCTCGAGGATGAGCGTCTTCACCTCGTCGATCGACAGCCCGCCGTCGCCGTTCGTCCCTCCACCACCGCCGGAGCCCGTGTCGGGCGCCTCGGTCGCATCGCCCCCGGCTGCGGTCTCGCCGCCTCCGGAGCCGCTCCCGCCGCCCCCGCAGCCCGCGGCGACGCCGAGCGCCGCTGCGCAGAGAAGCGCGCCGACGTGCCCGCGTCTGATCTTCATGCTCACTCCGCCTCCTCGTGGTCGCGCACCGCGAGACGTTCGATGACGCCGGCCTCGATCCTCCAGGCGGCCAGTTCGTCGGTGCGCAAGGTGTAGATCACGTAGGGCTTCCCTTCCCACAGCCCGATGTTCTGGACGTCCGTCCGCGACGGGCGGGGCGGGGAGGATACATGGGAA
Organism: Gaiella sp.; assembly: GCF_057140465.1. Lineage (NCBI taxonomy): Bacteria > Bacillati > Actinomycetota > Thermoleophilia > Gaiellales > Gaiellaceae > Gaiella > Gaiella sp. The sequence continues at coordinate 2,887 of NZ_DBNHWK010000094.1, read as the reverse complement.
TGCACGACGGCGAGGTCGTATCCGTCGTCCTCGACGAACCAGATGCGGGGATCGTCCATCCGGAGGTCGAACCGGTACGGCGACGCCGCGGCGTTGACGCCGCGCTCGTACCGCTCTGCGATCCCGTCCCGCAGCACGAGGAGTCCGCAGGACTCGTTCGGCGCCTCCTCACGAGCGTGCCGGACGAGCTCGTCCCGCACGGCTCCCGGGATCACCACCAGACGGTCTTCTCCATCGTCCGCTCGATCTCGCCGCCCGACTCCGCATCCCAGAAGTCGGCGGAGAGGTACTTCCAGCCGCCGTCGGCGAGCACCGCGACGACGACGCCCTCGTCGAGCTCTGCGGCGAGGCGCCGGGCGACGTGCACGACGGCGCCACACGAGACGCCTGCGAAGATGCCTTCGAGCGCGAGCAGGTCGCGCATCGCCTGCACCGAGTCCTCGTTCGACACGAGCACCTTCCGGTCGAGCTTCGAGACGTCGAGGATCGGCGGCACGTACCCGTCGTCGAGCGAGCGCAGCCCCATCACCGGGTCGCCGGGCAGAGGCTCGGCCGCCGCCAGGACGACGTCCGGGAAGGACTCCCTGAGCCGCTCGCCGACGCCCATCAGCGTGCCGCCGGTGCCGAGCCCCGCGACGAGCACGTCGACACGGTCGAGCGCGTCCGCGATCTCGGCACCGGTGCCCTCGTAGTGGGCGCGGGGGTTCGCCGGGTTCGCGTACTGGAACGGCATGAAGTAGCGGGAGTCCTGCTCCGCGAGCTCGAGCGCGAGCCGGACGGCGCCGTTCGACCCCTCGTCACCGGGGGAGAGCACGATCTCCGCGCCGTACAGGCGGAGGAGTCGCTTCCGCTCCTCGGTCGCGTTCTCCGGCATCACGCACGTCAGGGGGTATCCCTTCAGCTTCGCCACCATCGCGAGCGCGATCCCGGTGTTGCCGGACGTCGGCTCGAGCAGCCTGCGGCCCGGCTGCAGCTCGCCCGTCGCCTCCGCCGCCTCGATCATCGACTTGGCCACGCGGTCCTTGATCGACCCCGTCGGGTTCTGGCCCTCGAGCTTCGCGTAGAGCTGGACACCTGAACGGGGCACGAGCCTCGACAGTCGGACGAGCGGCGTGTTCCCGACGAGGTCGAGCGCCGAGCGGGCGATCGTGGGGGCGCACGGCTCCCCGACGTCGGTCCCGCCGGCCATCGCCGGGAGGAGGATCATCGTCGAGCCCTCGGGCACGGCGGTGTCGAGGCCGTCCAGGGTGCGGACGTCCTCGCCGCCGAGGTAGACGTTGACGAAGGGGGCGATCTCGCCGTCGGCGAGGATCTGCGCGCCGAGCGCCGGGTAGCGCGTCGAGAGGTCGGTCAGCACCTCGCGCACCGTCGACCCCGCCGCCTCGACCTGGCGCTCCCCGCCGACCTCGGCGCGGAGCGTGGGTGGGATGCGGACGGTCGTCACCGATGCGCCCCCGAGGTGACTGCGGCGTCGGCCCGTCCCGCGCCCGGCCCCGCGCAGAACTCGACGTAGTCGACGTACTCGGTGATCGTCGGCTCGTCGCCGCAGACGGGGCACGAGGAGTCGCGGCGCACGGCGACCTCGTCGAACGTCGTGTGCAGGGCGTCGAACAGCAGCAGGCGCCCGGTCAGCGTGTCGCCCGCGCCGAGGATCAGCTTCAGCGCCTCGCTCGCCTGGAGCGAGCCGACGATGCCCGGGAGCACGCCGAGCACCCCGCCCTCGGCGCAGCTCGGTGCGAGCTCCGGGGGTGGTGGAGCGGGGTAGAGGCAGCGGTAGCAGGGGCCCTCACCCGGCGCGAACACGGTCACCTGGCCCTCGAACCGGTAGATCGACCCGTGCACGACCGGGATCCCGTGCCAGATCGACGCGTCGTTCACGAGGTACCGCGTGGGGAAGTTGTCGGCGCCGTCGACGACCACGTCCCACCCGTGGGCGAGGATCCGCTCGACGTTCTCCGAGGTGAGCCGCTCCTCGAAGGGGAGCACGGTGACGTCGGGGTTCAGCGCCTCGATCGTGCGCTGTGCCGAGACGACCTTGGGCTCGCCGAGCCGCTCCGTCGAGTGCACGATCTGCCGCTGCAGGTTGGAGTCGTCCACGACGTCGGCGTCGACGATCCCGAGCGTGCCGACGCCCGCGGCTGCGAGGTAGAGCGAGGCCGGGGAGCCGAGGCCGCCGGCCCCGACCAGGAGGACACGGGCGTCGAGCAGGCGTTGCTGGCCGGCCTCGCCGACCTCGGGGATCAGGAGATGACGCGAGTACCGCGTCCGCTGCGCGGGCGAGAGCGAGCGCGGCAGCGTCGTCTCGAAGCCCGACCGCTTCCACTCCGCGTAGCCACCGGCGAGATTGACGACGTTGCGGTAGCCGAGCTCGAGGAGCGTCTTCGTCGCGAAGGCGGACCGGGATCCCGCCGCGCAGTACACGACGATCTCGCGCTGCCTGTCCGGGACGACCGACTCCACCCTCGACTCGAAGTACGTGCGGGGGAGGTGCGTCGCACCGGGGATGTGCCCCTCGGCCCACTCGTCGGGGTCGCGCACGTCGAGGAAGAGCGCGCGGGAGCCCGCGCCGAGGCGATCGCGTGCCTCAGCGGCCGAGATCTCGTCGATCTCGGCGCGCACGCGGGCGAGCAGTTCGCGGTACGTCGCCATTACTTCCACGAATATAGCGATAGACGGGTGGCGACGGCGAGCCTGTCGTGCGACGCGACCGGAGCCGACGCGGAGTCGCTAGCGTGACGACGTGAGCCCTCGCGCCCGTGTCGCCGTCGTCACCGGTGTCGCCGCGGCCGCCGCGGCCGTCGCCGCGCTGCGCAGCAGCTTGGGCCAGAGCTGGCGGAACAGGTCTCGAGAACCGTAGACGTCGGCGCTCTGCAGCCGGCCGTCGATC
>NZ_DBNHWK010000093.1:0-4747 GCF_057140465.1 Gaiella sp. | reverse complement strand
TGCGGGCGAGCCGCGCCGCCGACGCGTGCAGGTCGGCGCCGAGCGGCCTGCGCTCGAGCAGGGCGATGTAGCGCTCGATCAGACGCGTCGCCTCCCGCAGCGGCTCGACCCCGTCACGGCCGCCGGCCGAGGCGATCGCGATCCGCTCCACCGCGGAGCCCAGGTGGTACCCGAGGCCGAGCGACTCGACGACGTCCACCGCGACCTCGAGGGCCGCGCCCTCGGGCCGGCGGGCCGGCAGCAGGTCGTCGACCATCGCCGCCGTCGGGCGGCGCTCGTCCCCGGTACCGTCCGGCCTCGGCGGCGGCTGTGGCGAGGCTGCGCCCTCGTCATCCGTGCCGGCGCCGGCGGGCGGGGAGCCATCGGCGGCGACGGACACGTCCCGCTCCCTCGGAAGCGGGGGAGGGAGCATCACGGAGGCGTCGCCCGACGCGGCCGCTCCCGCGGCCGCGGGCACGTCGGCGCTCCGCGTCGCGTCCCGGCCTCCGTCCTCGTTCGCGTCGTGCCACGCGTTCATCGCCTCGAGAACGCGGTGCAGCTGCTCGATCCGCTCGTTGATCCCCACTCGCCTCTCCTCACCACGGACGGTACCGCCATTTCGGGTGATCGGCTAGACGGTCGATCGATCGTTCGGGACGCAGGACGGGCGGATGTGACGCGCCGCATCGCGGCACCCTCGCCCCGCGACACGTACCGGCAGGGACGCGCCGTGGACGACCGCGCCAAGCTGGTCGCTTCACGTCCGTCCTCGGCGGGCACCGCGACGACCGTCAGCCGTCCTTGGGCTGCAGGAATCCACCCGATCGTCCGAAACGTCACCGTATGCGCCGTCTCCGTGTCCCCGGCGGGCCCGCAGCGTCCGTCCTCGTCGAGCGGCCGCCCCGCGACGCGCCGGGGCCGCTCCACCTCGCCGCCGGGGTCGCCGCGGCCGCCCTCGTCGCCGCCTGCCTCGCCGTGTTCGGGCTCGGGCTCGAGGCGGCCGTCAACGCCGCCGGGTGCCTCGTGCTCGTCGCGATCACCGTCACCGACGTCGAACGGCGGATCATCCCGAACCGGATCGTCCTGCCCGCGCTCGTCGCCGCGCTGGTCGTGCAGACCGCGCGCGACCCGAGCCTCGAGTGGGTGCTCGCCGCGCTCGGCGCCGGCGGCTTCTTCCTCGTGATGGCGCTCGCCTACCCGGCCGGGCTCGGCATGGGCGACGTCAAGCTCGCCGCGTTCATGGGCGCCTGGCTCGGGGTGGCGGTCGTCCCCGCGCTCTTCCTCGGCTCGCTGCTCGCGCTCGTCCCCGCGGTCGTGATCCTCGTCCGGCACGGCTCGGCCGGGCGCAAGATGGGCGTGCCGTTCGGCCCCTTCCTCGCCGCCGGGGGCCTGATCGCGCTGTTCACCGGCGAGTGGCTCCTCGACGCCTGGCTCGGCTAGCCGCGAATCCCGCCTCCGAGTCACCCCGTTTGGGGTAGAGGGCCGCCGCCGTCGATCCGATGCCTCTGAGGTGCGGCACGTGCCCTCGCCACTCCACGCCGTCGGATCGATCTCGTCGGCCGACCTCGCGACCGCGGTCGGCGAGGCCGGAGCGGCGCTCGACGACGCCCACGCACACGACGACCCGGTCGGCGCGTCGCTCGACATCCTCCGCGAGTCGGTCGACGGGCTCTACGTCGCCGCCCTCGCGGTCGAGCACGACCGGCTCTGGATCGTCCGCGCCTCCGGCTACACGATGATCCCGGACGGCCTCGGCGTGGGGGAAGGGATCGTCGGCAGGGCCGTTCGCACGGGTCGGGCCCAGACCGTCCTCGACGTGAGCCGCGATCCCGACTTCGTCGCGGTGGCGCCGGGGATCGCCTCCGAGTTCGCCGTGCCGCTCCTCGTCGCACACGAGACGATCGGCGTCCTCAACATCGAGACGCACCGATCGCTGCCCCACGACGCTCCGCAGATCGTCGCCCCGTACGCCGCGAAGCTGGCGCCGCTCGTCGACCGGCTCGGCGACGCGGCCGGCCTCGACCTCCCGGCGCTCGCGCGGTTCTTCGTGTACGTGAGCTCGCTCCGCGACCCACGGCAGATCGCTGAGGTGGCGGCGAGGGCGCTCTCGAGAGCGCTCCCGCTCGACGCCTGTCACGTCGTGCTCGACGGCCACGGCGCCGTCTCCGAGACCTCCTCCTGGAGTCGCCCCGGGGTCGCAGTCGACCCGCCGGCTCCCGACGTCCTCCGCGCCCTCTGCGAGGACCTCGACCTCGGAACCGTGTTCCGACTCGTCGATCTCGACGACGAGCCCGTGCCGGGTCTCGCGCACGGCGGCATCCGCTCCGTCGTGCTGCTCCCGCTGCGGGCGAACGGGCTCGAGCTCGGTACCGTCGTCGGGCTCTCCCGCGCGCGGCTCGACTACCACCAGCGGGACGCGGAGACCGCCGCGCTCGTCGCCGCGCACGCGGCAGCGTCGATCGAGTCGGCGCTCGCGCTCTCCAGCGAGCGGCAGAACGCGCTCACCGACGAGCTCACCGGGCTGCTCAACCGGCGCGGCTTCCAGGCGCTGCTCGACGCCGAGATCGTGGTTCACCACGAAGACCGGTCACCGGTCACCATCCTCGTCTTCGATCTCGACGACTTCAAGGAGATCAACGACCGTGCCGGGCACGAGTTCGGCGATGCGCTCCTGCGCGAGGCCGGGATCGTCGTCACCGCGGTGCTCCCCGACGGCGCGACCGCGGGGCGGCTCGGGGGAGACGAGTTCGCGATCACGCTCCCATCCGTGGAGGGCGCGGCGGGCGACCTGCCCGACGACCTCCGACAGCGGATCGTCGCAGCGCTCGCCGACGCGGGGTTCCCGGTGCGCGTCAGCCTCGGCGTCGCCACCTACCCCTTCGACGGCGCCACGAGCGCCCAGCTCCTGCGCGCGGCGGACCAGGCCCTCTACGCGGCGAAGGGCGCAGGCAAGGACTGCGTCGTCCGCTTCCGCGACGTCGTCACCGGTCGCTCGGAGAGCCGAGGAGCAGCCGCCGCCGACCGGCCGCGACGACGCAGCCAGGACGCGACCCCGTTCACCGACGTGCTCGAGGCAGCGGCTACGATCACGCGGGAGACGACCGAGGCGGCCGTGCTCGAGCGGCTCGCGAAGGCGGCGACCTTCCTCACGGGGAGCACCGGCTGCGCTGTCTCTCGCCTCGACGGCAGGCGGCTCGCCGACACGGTCTCGCACGCGCTGCGCGACGTCGACATCGGCGAGGACATCGAGTACCTGATCGACGACTTCCCCGTCACGCGCGAGGCGCTGGAGCGGCAGGAGACGCGTGCGCTCTCGTTCCTCGACGAGGGCCTCGACCAGGCCGAGGCGTTCGTCCTGCGCGAGCTGCGCATGAACTGCTGCCTGCTCGTCCCGCTGGTCGTCGACGGACGCTCCTGGGGCCTGCTCGAGCTCTACGACATGCGGCTGCGCCGATTCGCCGAGGACGAGGCCGCCGCGGTCGCCTTCCTCGCCGCCGCCGCCACGAGCAGGATGGAGGCGCTCGTGTCCGCGGAGGAGCCACGACGCCGCCTCCCTCTGTTCCGCGTCCCGGCCGCCGGGTGAGCGGCCCGCCAGGGCCTGAGGCGGCCGGGCGCTACATGCCGGCGTCGAACGGCTCGACGACGACGCAGGGCCGCCGGTCACCGGGAAGCGGAGACGCGCCGACGCGCGCCACGCGGTAGCCGGCCCCGTCGATCTCCATCTGCGTCCCGACCTCGGGCGGCGGGCCGTCGCCGTCGACCAGGCGGTAGCGGTCGCCGGGCACGAAGACCACGTGCGCGTCGGCCGCTGCCGGGGCCTGCGCTGCGGCTTCCGCCACCGCGTCCTGGAGCTCCGCGATGCGCACGAGCTCCTCCGCGAGCGCGCGCTCGCGCTCCTCGATCTCGGCGAACCGCAGCTCCCGCTCCTGGAGCTCCCCGGCGATGCGCTCCAGCGCGGCCTCTCGTTCGGCCATCCCCTCCTCGCGTCGTTCGACGGCGGCGCGGTGGAGCTCGACCGCCCCGAGCTCCTGCTTCCGCTCTGCGAGCTCGGACTCCGCGGCGGCGAGGCGCACCTCCCGGTCGGCGAGCTCGCGGGCGAGCTCGTTCAGCTCGGCGTGTCGCTCGTCCAGCTCGGCCGACCCGCGGCGCAGCATGTCCTCGACCGTGCTCCGGATCTCCCGCGCGCGCTCCTCGCGCCGCTCGAGGTCGGCGATCGTCGCCGCCAGCTGCTCGGTGCGCTCCTCGAGCTCACGGCCGCGCTCGGCGATCAGCGCCTCGATCGCGCTCTCGTCGTCGGTGGGGGAGAAGAGCGAGCGCAGCCTCCCGCGCGGGCGCTCGTCCTGGTGACGTCCGGGCCAGTGCTCCCAGCCCTGGCGGTCGCTCGGCTGTCCCTGGGTGGTCATTCTCTGATCGTAGGAGGTGCGCGCCGGCGGGCCAGTCCTAAGCCGTCGAGTTCGGATCCGGACCGCCGACGCCTCCTGCGTTTCGACGGTGCCGTTGGCGACTCCTGCTTTTCGCCGGGCGGGGAGGAGAGAGGCCCTCCGGCGGCCAATACCACGACCATGGACGCGAAGGGTGCACGGCATCTCTTCGAGCGGCTGCGCGCGTCGTTCACGCACGGTGCGACGGTCGAGCTGGTCGGCGATCCGCCAGACGACAGCCTTCGGGCCGGCGACCGCGGCGTCGTCGAGCAAGTCGGCGCCGACGGCTCGGTCACGATCGCCTGGGAGAGCGGGCTCTCTCTGCAGGTCGACCCGCGACTGACGCC
>NZ_DBNHWK010000092.1:0-6412 GCF_057140465.1 Gaiella sp. | reverse complement strand
GCGAGTACCATCGCAGCGTGCGGGAGCTCTCGATCGACGGCAGGCGCATCGCGGACGACGCCGACGTCTACGTGATCGCCGAGATCGGCCACAACCACCAGGGGTCGGTGGAGAAGGCGAAGGAGCTCATCCGGGCCGCCCACGACTGCGGCGTCGACGCCGTGAAGCTGCAGAAGCGCGACAACCGGTCGCTCTTCACGCGCGACCTCTTCGACCAGCCGTACGACCACGAGAACAGCTTCGGTGCGACGTACGGGGAGCACCGTGAGGCACTCGAGCTCGGCCACGACGCCTACGTCGAGCTCCAGGGCTATGCGCGCTCCCTCGGGCTCGGCTTCTTCGCCACCGCGTTCGACGAGCCGAGCGCCGACTTCCTCGCCGAGCTCGACGTGCCGGCGTTCAAGATCGCATCCGGCGACCTCACGAACGTCCCGCTCCTGCGCCACGTCGCGGCGTTCGGCAAGCCGCTGATCGTCTCGACCGGCGGGGCGACGATCGAGGACGTCGACCGCGCCGTCGACACCGTGCGCCCGCTCAACGACCAGGTCTGCCTCCTCCAGTGCACCGCGGCGTACCCGGCGGCGGTGGAGGACCTGAACCTCCAGGCGATCGCGACGCTCCGCGACCGCTACCCCGACCTCGTCGTCGGGCTGTCCGACCACCAGGACGGGATCGCGATGTCGCTCGTCGCCTACATGCTCGGCGCGCGCGTGATCGAGAAGCACTTCACGCTCAGCCACACGTGGAAGGGCACCGACCACGCGTTCTCCCTGATGCCCGAGGGGATGCGGAAGCTCGTCCGCGACCTGCGCCGTGTGCCCGACGCGCTCGGGGACGGCGTGAAGCGCCCGCTCGACATCGAGGCCAAGCCCCTGGAGAAGATGGGCAAGAAGCTCGTGGCGGCGCGGGCGCTCGGGGCCGGGCACGTGCTCGGGCCCGGCGACCTCGCTGCTCGCTCCCCGGCGGGCGGCGGCCTCCCGCCGTATGCGCTCGACGACCTGCTCGGTCGCCGGCTCGTCCGGCCGCTCGAGGTCGACGAGGCGATCCACCCGACGGACGTCGAGCCGGTCGCGGAGCCCGCCGTGCAGGCGACCCGGGAAGGTGCCTGATCGACGCCGGTGTGCTCGAGACCGTCCGCCTCGCCGTCTTCGACTTCGACGGCGTGTTCACGGACAACCGCGTGTGGGTGAGCGAGACGGGCGAGGAGACCGTCGCCTGCTGGCGCGGCGACGGCCTCGGCCTGCGGCGCCTCGAGTCGGTCGGCGTCGAGCCGCTGATCGTCTCGACGGAGCCGAACCCCGTCGTCGCCGCACGCGCCCGGAAGCTCCACGTCGACTGCGCGCACGGCGTCGAGCACAAGCTGGACGTTGTCCGCGCGCACGCCGACCGGCTGGGGATCGGGCTCGAGCAGACGGCCTACGTGGGCAACGACGTCAACGACGTCGAGTGCCTCCGCGCCGTCGGGCTTCCGGTCGTGCCCGCCGACGCGTGGCCGGAGGTCGTCTCCCTCGCCGCCTGGGTGCTCGAGCGACCGGGCGGGCGAGGGTGTGTGCGCGAGTTCTGCGACGCGGTGTGGCGCGCGCGGGGAGGAGGGCAGGCGTGAACGACCCGCTGTTCGACCTCGACGGGCGTGTCGCCGTCGTCACCGGCGGCTTCGGGCTCCTCGGCTCCGAGCTCTCGGCCGCCCTGCTCGATCGCGGGATGCGGGTCGCGGTCGTCGACCTGCGCGAGACGCCGCATCACCACGCCGACGAGCTCACGGGTGCGGTCGAGCGAGGCGTCGTGCGTCACCACACCGCCGACGTCACCGACCGGGCGGCCGTCGAGGGCGTGCTCGCGGCGGTCGAGCAGGACTGGGGCGTCCCGCACCTCCTCGTCAACGCCGCGGCGATCGACGCGCCTCCCGGCGCTCCGGCGGCGGAGGTGGGGCCGTTCGAGGACGTCCCGCTCGACGCGATCGAGCGCGTCGTCGACGTGAACGTGCTCGGCACGCTCGTCCCGTGCCAGGTGATCGGCGCGGCGATGGCGCGCGAGCGGCGGGGCTCGATCGTCAACGTCGCGTCCGTCTACGGCATGGTCTCGCCCGACCAGTCCCTGTACGACTTCCGGCGCGAGCAGGGAGAGGTGTTCGTCAAGCCGGTCGCCTACGCCGCGTCGAAGTCGGCCGTGCTGAACCTCACGCGGTACCTCGCGACGTACTGGGGCGGCAGCGGCGTTCGCGTGAACACGATCACGCCGCACGGGATCGTGGACGGGCAGCCGGAGCCCTTCGTCGAGGCCTTCGCACGACGCTCGCCGCTCGGGCGCCTGATGGAGGCGCGGGAGGCGGTCGGCGCGGTCGTCTTCCTCGCATCCGACGCATCGTCGTACGTGACGGGCGCGAACATCGTTGTCGACGGCGGCTGGACCGCCTGGTGATTCCCGCCGAGATCCCGAACCTGATCGACGGGGAGGCGCGACCCGCGGCATCCGGCGCCTGGCTCGACACGCACCGCCCGGCCGACGGGACGGCGCTCTGCCGCCTGGCGCGATCGGCCGCTGCCGACGTCGACGCCGCCGTCGCAGCCGCACGGAACGCCCAGCGCCCCTGGGCCGAGCGCACGGTGGTGGCGCGGGGTGACCTGCTGCGCGAGCTCGCGCTCGCGCTCCGGGACCGCCGCGAGGAGGCCTCCGTCCTCGTCGCGGAGGAGACGGGCAAGCCGCTCGACCTCGCGCGGGGGGAGACGGATGCCGCCGTCGAGATGGGGCTGTTCGTCGCCGGCGAGGGGCGTCGCTACCACGGCCGCACGACCACGGCGAGCATGCCGCACCGGACGGTCTTCACGCTGCGCCGCCCGGTCGGCGTCGCCGGGCTCATCATCTCCTTCAACACCCCGCTGCCCAACGTCGCCTGGAAGGTGTTCCCCGCGCTCCTGTGCGGGAACGGCGCCGTGCTCAAGCCCTCCGAGGAGGCCCCCGCCTCGGCGTTCTTCTTCGCCGAGCTCGCGCACGAGGTCGGCCTTCCCCCCGGCGTGCTGAACGTCGTGCAGGGCACGGGGCCCGAAGCGGGGGCGGCGCTCGTCGAGCACCCCGACGTCGATCTCGTCAGCTTCACGGGCTCGGCTGCGACGGGTCGCTGGATCAACGAGCGTGCGGGTGCGCGCCTCGCGAAGGTGTGCCTCGAGCTGGGCGGCAAGAACGCGCTCGTCGTCTGCGACGACGCCGACCTCGAGAACGCCGTCCGGTGGGTCGTCGCCTCGGCGTTCTCGAACGCCGGCCAGCGCTGCGCGTCGGCCAGCCGGGTCGTCGTCTTCGACGCAGTCGCCGACGAGGTTCGCGGGCGGCTGCTCGAGGAGACCCGAGCCGTCGATCCGCAGCCCGTGATCAGCGAGGCGGCGCTCGAGCGGATCCTCGGGGAGGTGCAGCGGGCCGTCTCCCGCGGCGCGACGGTGCTGTGCGGCGGCGAGCGGCTCGACCGGCCCGGGTACCACCTCGCGCCGACGATCGTCGAGGGCGTCGCCCCGGACGACGACCTCTCCCGGGTCGAGCTCTTCGGCCCCGTGGCGACGCTGACGTCTGTCGCCGGCCTCGACGAGGCGCTCGCCCTCGTCAACGATTCGCCGTACGGGCTCACGGCGGCGATCCACACCGCGAGCGTGCACCGCGCGCTGCGTTTCGCCGAGCAGGCCGAGGCCGGCGTCGTCGTCGTCAACGCCGGCACGCACGGGTCGGAGCCGCACATGGGCTTCGGCGGCGTCAAGCAGTCGGGGACCGGCTGGAAGGAGGCCGGGGTGGAGGCACTCGACGTCTACTCGGACACGCGGTACGTCAACGTCGTCGCCGACCCGTCGCTGACGTGAGCAGGCCCGTCGCCGTGCTCGGCGTCGGCGCCGTGGGCTCGGCCGTCGCCGCACGCGTCGCGGCCGCGGGCCGGCGCGTGATCTGCGTCTGCACCCGGGGCTCGGCGCCCCAGGTGCGAGAGCGGGGGATCGTCGTCGAGACGCCGTCGGGCGTGCTGCGCGCACGTCCCGACGTCACCGAGGTGCTGACCGAGTCGGTGGAGCTCCTCGTCGTGGCGGTGAAGGCGCCGGTGCTCGCCGACGCGCTCGAGCGGATCGAGGTGTTCGCGGCGGCGGACGGCGTCGTGCTGCCGCTCCTCAACGGGCTCGAGCACCCCGACGTGATCCGGCGACGGCTCGCCGGCCGCGTCGCGCCCGCGACGATCGCGCGCTTCTCGGCGCAGGCGGCCGCTCCCGGGCAGGTCGTGGAGCGAAGCGGCACGCCCCTCGTGACGGCCGCCCCGGGCGACGTCACCCGGGCACTGCTCGAGTCCGCGGTGCAGCCCCTCGTCGAGGGAGGGATCGACGTGCGACTGGCCGACGACGAGCGGGCGGTGCTCTGGGAGAAGACGGCCCGTCTCGCCGTGCTCGCGGCCGCGACGACGGCCAGCGGGCTCACGGTGGGCGAGCTGCGCTCCGATCCGTCGTGGCGGGCCCGGCTCGAGGCTGCGGTCGCAGAGGCGTGTGCGGTGGCCTCGGCCGACGGCGTCTCCCTGCGCCCCGCCGACCAGTGGGCGATGATCGATGCGATGCCCGCCGACGCCTCGACCTCGACCGCCTTCGACGCCGGGCACGGCCGCGCGACCGAGCTCGACGCGATCGCCGGCTCCGTGCTCCGGGCCGCCCACCGGGCCGGTCGTGCATGCCCGACCCTCGCGGGGCTCGTGTCCGACGCGGAGCGCGCGGCGTGACCTCCGCGATCGCGCTGATCGGGGCGCGCTCCGGGTCGGAGCGCGTGCCGCGCAAGAACATCCGCCCGCTCGCGGGGCACCCGCTGCTCGCGTACGCGATCGCGACCGCGCGCCTCGCGGGGGTCTTCGAGCGCGTGCTCGTCTCCACCGACCACGAGGAGGTCGCGGATGTCGCCCGCTGGTACGGGGCCGACGTGCCCTTCCTGCGGCCCGCCGAGTACGCGACCGCGACCTCGCCCGACATCGAGTGGATCGCGTGGACGCTGGAACGGCTCCCCGAGCGCTACGACCTGTTCGCGATCGTGCGGGCCACGAACCCGTTCCGCGGGCCCGAGGTGGTCCGCCGAGGCCTGGAGCAGCTGCTCGCCACGCCCGAGGCCGACTCGATCCGCGCGGTCGAGCTCGTCAAGCAGCACCCGGGGAAGATGTGGGTGCTCGCGGACGACGCCCGCACGATGCGGCCCCTCCTCGATCAGGCCCACCTGGACGTCGCGTGGCACGCGGGCCAGTACCAGGCGCTGCCCGCGGTCTACGTCCAGAACAGCGCACTCGAGATCGCGTGGACGCGCGTCGTCACCGAGACGGGGACGCGGGAGGGTCGCGTGCTGGCGCCGTTCCTCACGCAGGGCCTCGAGGGCTTCAACGTCGACGACGAGGGTGACTGGGAGCGCGCCGAGGCGCTCGTCGCGAGCGGGCGGGCGACGCTGCCCCCCGTCGACCGCGAGCCGTATCCTGGGGCCTCGTGAACGTCGCGCGCCTGGAGACGCTCTTCTGCGACGCCGGCTGGCGGCCGTGGGTGTTCCTCAAGGCGACGACCGACGACGGCCTCGTCGGCTGGTCGGAGGTGACCGACTCGCACGGCTCTCCGCGCGGCATCGCCGGCATCGTCGAGGACCTCGCTCCGCTCGTCGTCGGCCGCGACCCCCGCGCCGTCGAGCGCATCTACTGGGACCTCTACCGCCACACGCGGCAGAGCCCGGGCTCGGTGATCCAGAAGGCGCTCGCCGGGATCGAGAACGTCCTGCTCGACCTGAAGGCGAAGGCGCTCGGCGTCCCCGTCCACGAGCTCTTCGGGGGCCCGACGCGGGACACCGTCCCGCTCTACTGGTCGCACTGCGGGACGACCCGCGCCCGTGCCTGGGAGGTCACCGGCACGTCGAAGCTCGCGTCCTACGACGACGTCGAGGCGCTCGGCCGCGAGGTCGTCGACCGCGGCTTCTCCGCGTTCAAGACGAACATCGTCGTTCCCGGCGACGAGCCGCAGGTGCTGATGCCGGGCTTCGGCGGCGGTGGCGGCACCGTGCGCGCAACGGAGATCGCGCTGCACCTCGTGCGCCTCCTCGAGGCGTTCGCGGCCGGCACCGAGGGGCAGGCGCGCCCGATCGTCGACCTCAACTTCAACCTCGATCCGGAGGGGGTGATCCGGGTCGCCCGCGCGCTCGAGCCGTTCGACCTGCTGTGGCTCGAGGTCGACATGTACGACGCCGCGGCGCTCGCGTACGTGCGCCGGAGCGTGTCGATGCCGATCTGCTCCGGCGAGAACCTGTACACGGCGCGCGGCTTCCGCCCGTACCTCGAGGCGGGCGCGATGGACGTCGCCTCCGTCGACGTGATCTGGAACGGCTTCCACCAGGCGAAGAAGGTGGCCGACCTCGCCGAGACGTTCGAGGTCTCGTGCGCCCC
>NZ_DBNHWK010000091.1:0-76278 GCF_057140465.1 Gaiella sp. | reverse complement strand
AACACGAAGTTCACGATCGCGAAGACGATCAGGGCGAGCACGAAGAACCGCGTGAAGAACTTCGTGTAGAGCGTCCATGCCTCGTCGAGGACGGCGCCGATGCTCATCCGCGGCATCCTACGGCACGGGTCGTCGGTGAGGGCGGAGCCGCGCGGCCGCTCCCACGGGTGCCCCTTCGGCAGCGCACGGCTTCGGCGAACGGCGCGCGCACGCGCCGCCCCCGGTCACCGCGCCTCGCCGGGGAGTGCGACCACCTCTTCCTCGTCGGCGAGGCGGGCGAGCTCGCGGCGCACGTGTGTCAGCGCCTTGCCGAGCCGGGCGCGATTGGCGGGGACGTTCACCCATCCCGAGGCGCCGGACGGATGGGGGAGGGGGACGACGACGGCGTCGCCGAGCAGGAAGCTCTTCCCGACGACGTCCGCGAGCCGACGGGCCCCGAGCAGGCGCTGCGCGGGGATCGCCCCGACCGTGACGACGAGCGCGGGGTCGAGCAGGCGGAGCTCCTCCGTCGTCCACCAGGCGCACAGGCGTCGCTCCTCGGTCGTCGCGACGCGGTCTCCACGCCCGCTCTCGGCGGGCCCCGGGTAGCAGCGCGTCACGGACGCGCGGTAGAAGGCCGCCTCGAAGCGCTGCTCGTCCATCTGCAGCCAGCGCCGCAGCGTGCGACCGGCGCGACCCTGCCACGGCCGCCCGACGGAGGCCTCGGTGGCGCCCGGCGCGAGCCCGTAGAGGTACGCACGCTGCCGCGCGTCGCCCGCGACCACGGGTGGGGGGACGATCGGGTGCCCCGCGTCGAGGCACCGGCGGCAGACGGCGTTGTCGCGCTGGAGCGCCGCGATCGACCGGTAGCGCCGCACCGCCGTACAGTACGTCGGTGCTCCCGCTCGAGTCCGTCCCGAACGTCTCGGAGGGTCGTGACCGGCAGGTCGTCGCCGCGCTCGCGACCGCCTTCACGTCGGGCGGCGCGCGCCTCCTCGACGTCCACTCCGACCCCGACCACCACCGGTCGGTGCTGACGCTCGTCGGTGACGAGCACGAGCTCGAGGAGTCGCTCGTCGCCGGCGTCGCCGCGGCCCGCGACCGGATCGACCTCCGCCGGCACGACGGCGTCCATCCCCGGATCGGCGCCGCGGACGTCGTCCCGGTCGTGCCCCTCGCCCCCGACGACATCGGGCGGGCGGTGGCGCTCGCGGCCGTCGTCGCACGGCGGATCGGGGAGGAGCTCGGGCTGCCCGTGTTCCTCTACGGCGAGAGCGCCCGCGGCGTGCGGCCGGCCGACCTGCGACGGGGTGGGCCCGGGGAGCTCCAGCGGAGGATCGACAGCGGGGAGCTCCGACCGGATCACGGCCCCCTCCGGCTCGACCCCGCGGGGGGCGGCGTGCTGGTGGGGGCACGCAGGCCGCTCGTCGCGTACAACGTCGTCCTCGACACGGAGGACGTGGAGGTCGCCCGCTCGATCGCGGTCGCCGTCCGCGCCTCGTCGGGCGGGCTTCCCGGCGTCCAGGCGCTCGGCCTGGCGCTCCCGCACCAGGGCCTCGTCCAGGTCTCGACGAACGTCGTCGACCTCGACGCGACGCCCCTGCACGTCCTCGCCGAGCGCATCCGTGCCGAGGCCTCGGCGCGAGGCGTCGAGGCTCGCGACGCCGAGCTCGTCGGCCTCGTCCCGGCGGACGTCGTCGTCCGGGCGGCCGGGGCGCCGCTCGGGCTCCCCCGGCTGGTGTCCGACAAGGTGCTCGAGCTGCGGCTCCTCGAGCCGGGGCCGGGGCGCCGCTCGTCGTGACGCTACGATCGGCGACCGTGCCGCTGATCCCCTCGACCCGCGGCCCGGGAGCATGACCGGGCCGGAGAACGGTGCGAGCCCAGCGCGCGGCCGCAGGCGCCGCCGCGAGCCGCCGCCGCTCCCGCGCCACCCCTACCGCGACTCGGCGCTCCTCCACGGCGCGCTCGCGGTCGTGATCGTCGTCGTCACCGTCCTCACCGGTGGGAAGCCGCTGACGGGGGTGCTCGTCGCGCTCGCGTACTTCGCGCTCGCGACGGCGTGGAGCTGGATGCGGTTCTCACAGCGGATCCGTGACGCAGCGCGGACGGACGACGGCGCCGACCCGGGAGCCGACACGTGACGGACGCGCTCGTCGAGGCGCTCTGCGGCGACCTCTCCCGGATCCGCGCCCCGCGCGGCCCGGAGCTGAACGCCCGCTCGTGGCAGACCGAGGCGGCGCTCCGCATGCTCCTCAACAACCTCGACCCCGAGGTGGCGGAGCATCCGGAGCGGCTCGTCGTGTACGGGGGCACCGGACGGGCGGCACGGTCGCACGACGCGCTCCGCGCGATCGTGCGGACGCTGCTCCGGCTCGAGGCGGACGAGACGCTGCTCGTCCAGTCCGGCAAGCCCGTCGGCGTCTTCCGGACGCACGATGCCGCCCCGCGCGTCCTGATCGCGAACGCGCTGATCGTCCCCCGCTGGGCGACCTGGGACGAGTTCCGGCGCCTCGAGGCCGAGGGCCTGACGATGTTCGGCCAGATGACGGCGGGCTCGTGGATCTACATCGGCACCCAGGGCATCCTCCAGGGGACGTACCAGACCTTCGCGGCCGCCGCCGAGCGGCACTTCGGCACGCCCGACCTCGCCGGGCGCACGATCCTCACCGCGGGGCTCGGCGGGATGGGCGGGGCCCAGCCGCTGGCGGCGACGATGGCGGGCGCGGCGATCCTCTGCGTCGAGATCGACCCGACGAGGATCGAGCGCCGGCTCGAGATGCGCTACCTCGACGAGGTCGCGACGTCGCTCGACGATGCGCTGGCACGTGTCCGGGACGCGGCGCGTCGTCGGCAGCCGCTCTCCGTCGGGCTGCTCGGGAACGCCGCCGAGGTCTTCCCCGAGCTCGTCCGGCGCGGCGAGGCGTTCGACCTCGTGACCGACCAGACGGCAGCCCACGACCCGCTCGTCGGATACGTGCCGGCCGAGGTGCCGTTCGAGGAGGCGGAGCAGCTGCGCCGGCTCGACCCGGAGCGGTACCTGGAGCTCGCGTCGCGCTCGATCGTCGCGCACTGCGGTGCGATGGTCGACTTCGGGCGCATGGGATGCCACGTCTTCGACTACGGCAACAACCTCCGCGGAGAGGCCCGCGCCGGCGGTCTCGCGGACGCCTTCGCCTACCCGGGGTTCGTCCCCGCCTACATCCGCCCGCTCTTCTGTCGCGGGATCGGCCCGTTCCGCTGGGCCGCGCTCTCGGGCGATCCGGCCGACATCCACGTGATCGACGACGAGCTCCGCCGGCTCTTCCCCGACGACGCCCTCCTGCAGCGGTGGCTCGAGATTGCGGCGGGGCGGGTTGCCTTCCAGGGCCTGCCCTCCCGCATCTGCTGGCTCGGCTACGGCGACCGGGCGCGTGCCGGGCTCGCGATCAACGAGCTCGTCCGCACGGGCGCCGTGACCGCCCCCGTCGCGATCGGTCGCGATCACCTCGACGCCGGGTCGGTCGCCTCGCCGTACCGCGAGACGGAGGCCATGCGCGACGGGTCCGACGCGATCGCGGACTGGCCGATCCTCAATGCGCTCCTGAACACGGCGGCCGGCGCGACGTGGGTCGCCGTCCACCACGGCGGCGGCGTCGGGATCGGCAACTCGATCCACGCGGGCATGGTCGTCGTCGCGGACGGCTCCGAGGACGCGGCCGCGCGCCTCGAGCGCGTGCTCTCCACCGATCCGGGGACGGGCGTGATGCGCCATGCGGACGCCGGCTACGAGGAGGCGATCGAGGCGGCGCGCACCGCAGGCCTCGACCTCCCGAGCCTCGGGCCCGAGGCCCCGCCGGTGGAGGGTCGCCCCGACGTGGCACGATAGGGGTATGGCGAGCCGGAAACAGCGGCGGCGGCGCGAGAAGGAGAAGCGCCACGACTACGAGATCGTCGAGATCGACTCCGAGGGCAACGAGACGGTCCTCGATTCGTCGGTGCTCAAGCCGGAGTCGAGTCGGAACGGCAAGGCGTCGCAGAGCCGCAAGGCACGAGGCGGCCAGCCCGACCGCGGTCGTCGCATCGCCCAGGAGCCGTCGTGGGGGCGCGTCATGAAGCGCGGGCTGATGTTCGCACCGATCTTCTTCGTCGTCGTCTACCTCCTCGCCGGCGACGGCATGACGGTCGTCGGGCTGATCGTGCAGACGCTCCTCCTGCTCGTCGTCTTCGTCCCCTTCAGCTATTTCATGGACCGCCTCGTCTGGCGCTCCCAGCAACGGCGAATGGCGAAGAGCCGGGACGGCTCGTAGTGCCCCTCGCCGTCGAGCGACTCGAGCTCGGCCCGATCGAGACGAACTGCTACCTCGTCCGCTCCGATCCCGCTGCGGTCGAGGCGGTCGTCGTCGACCCGAGCGGCCCTGCGGCCGACATCCGCCTGCGCCTCGCGTCCCTGGGCGCGCAGTGCACGGCGATCCTCGTCACGCACGGGCACTGGGATCACCTGATGGGTGTCGCCGACCTCGCGGAGGGCACGGGGGCGCCGGTCCACATGCCGGAGGGGGAGCGCCTGCTGCTCGAGAGCCCGTCGTCCTTCACGCCGCCGGGCGTCCCCATCAGAGCCTGGACGCCCGAGGTCACCGTGCGGGGCGGGGAGGTGCTCGAGCTCGCGGGCATCACGTTCCGGGTGCTCGCGGTGCCCGGCCATTCCCCGGCGCACGTCGCGTACCTCGCCGACGGCTGCGCGTTCTCCGGCGACGTCCTCTTCTGCGGGAGCGTCGGCAGGACCGACCTCCCGGGCGCGGACTGGGCGACACTGCTCGGCTCGATCCGGGAGCTCGTCCGGGCGGGCTCGCCGGACACGGTCGTCTTCCCGGGACACGGCCCGGCGACGACGCTCGGGGCGGAGCTCGAGTCGAACCCCTTCCTCGACGAGCTGCGGGCCGAGCAGGAGTCCGCGGGATCGGGGCCCCCAGCGGCATGAGCGGGCGTCGGCCGGTGCCCGCCCGACGGACGGCCGATACCGACCCGGGAAGCCGCGAGGGCGATTCGTGCGCGGCCGTCGCGAGCGTCGAATCGTTCGTCTAGGTTCTCGGACGACGGTCGACGCGGAGCGAGAGGGCAGGTGAGCGGACAGCGGATCGAGAGACTGCGCGGAACGCACGACGTCGTTCCCGCCGAGATGCCGCGGTGGCAGCGGGTGACGGACGAGATCGAGCGTCTGTGCGCGCTCTACGGGTACGGGAAGATCCTCACCCCGGTGTTCGAGGACACGGCCCTGTTCGCCCGCACGTCGGGTGCGGGCTCCGACGTCGTGCAGAAGGAGATGTACTCGTTCAGCGACCGCTCCGACCGGGCGCTGACGCTGCGCCCCGAGGGCACGGCCCCGATCTGCCGCGCCTACGTCGAGCACGGGATGCATCGCGACCCGCAGCCCGTGAAGCTGTTCACGATCGCGTCGATGTACCGCTACGGCGCGCCCGGGCGGGGTCGGTACCGCGAGCACTGGCAGGCATCGGTCGAGGCGATCGGCACCGACGATCCGTCGATCGACGCCGAGCTGATCCAGCTCTACGACACGCTCCTCGGCCGCCTCGGCGTCACCGCCTACCACCTCGAGCTGAACTCGATCGGCTGCCGCGCGTGTCGGCCCACCTACCTCGAGCAGCTGCGCGCGTGGCTCGCGGCGAACGACACCCGCCTCGACGAGCAGACGCGCGAGAAGGCGGCGACGAGCCCGCTCCGCGTCTTCGACAACTACCTGGCGAAGCCGGATGCGGTTCGCGCCGCCCTCGACGAGGCGCCCACGATCGGCGAGTCCCTGTGCGCCGCCTGCGTCGAGCACTTCGCCGCCGTCCGCGCCGACCTCGACGCGACCGGGGTCGAGTACCGGGTCGTCCCGACCCTGGTGCGTGGCCTCGACTACTACTCCCGGACGACGTTCGAGTTCATCGGGCCGATGGAGAACGAGAACTCGACGATCGCCGGCGGGGGCCGCTACGACTACCTCGTCGAGGAGATCGGCGGGCCGCCGACGCCGGGCATCGGCTTCGGCGCCGGGATCGAGCGGCTGCTGATCGCGATGGAGGAGGAGGACGTCGCCGACGAGGAGCGACCGGGGATCGACGTCTTCTTCGCCGTCGAGCCCGGGGTGTCGCGGACACCGGTCGTCGGCTGGCTCGCGGCCCTGCGCGCGAGGGGCGTGTCGTGCGACACCGACTACGCCGGACGGTCGCTGAAGGGGCAGCTGACCCAAGCCGGGAGGCTCGGGGCGGTGACGACGGCGGTCGTCGGCGCCGACGACGTCACGCTGCGGCGGCGCGGGAGCGACGACCTCGCGCTGTCCCACGCCGACGTCGTCTCTACGCTCTCCCCATGAGCTGGCGCGACATGCGCTGCGGAGAGCTCCGCGAGGAGCATGTCGGCAGGCACCTCACCCTGGCCGGCTGGGTCGACCGGCGGCGCGACCACGGCGGGCTCGTGTTCGTCGACGTCCGCGACTGGACCGGCGTCACGCAGCTCGTGATCAACCCGGAGCGCGCTCCAGAGGCCGCGGAGCGGGCCAAGGAGATCAGGAACGAGTTCGTCGTCCAGGCGCGCGGCGAGGTCGTCGCCCGCTCGCCGGAGACCGTGAACCCGAAGATGCCGACCGGCCAGGTCGAGGTCCAGGTCGACGACCTGACGGTGGTCTCGCGGTCGACGCCGCTCCCCTTCCAACTCGACGAGGAGGGCGTCGACGAGACGTTGCGCCTGCGCTACCGGTGGCTCGACCTCCGGCGCGAGAAGCTGCAGCGCAACCTGCGGCTCCGCGCGCGCATGGTCGGGCTCATCCGGCGTCACATGGAGGACGCGGGCTACCTCGAGATCCAGACCCCGATCCTCTACAAGTCGACGCCGGAGGGCGCGCGCGACTTCATCGTGCCGAGTCGGCTCCACAAGGGGCGGTTCTTCGCGCTCCCGCAGAGCCCTCAGATCCTCAAGCAGCTGACGATGATCGCGGGCTTCGACCGCTACTACCAGATCGCGATCTGCTTCCGGGACGAGGACCTCCGCGCCGACCGCGTGCAGGAGATCACGCAGCTCGACGTCGAGATGAGCTTCCCCGACCGCGAGGAGCTGTTCGCGACGATGGAGGAGATGTTCGGGACGATCTGGAACGAGTGCCTCGGCGTCGAGGTCGAGCGGCCGTGGCCGCGCATGACGTTCGCCGAGGCCGACCGGCGCTTCGGGTCCGACAAGCCCGACACGCGCTTCGGGCTCGAGCTGGAGGACGCGACCGCCGCGACCCGCGGCTCGGGCTTCGGCGTGTTCGCCTCGGCCGACGCCGTCCGCTTCCTGCGCGTCCCCCGCACGTACTCCCGCGCCGAGCTGGCCGCGCTCGAAGAGCTCGCGAAGGAGCGGGGCGCGAAGGGCCTCGCCTACCTGATCCGCGACGAGCAGAGCGGCGAACTGCGCTCGCCGATCGCGAAGTTCCTGTCGGAGGAGGAGGTCGAGGCGCTCGCCGTGGCGCCCGGGGAGACGCTGCTGTTCGCGGCGGGCACCTGGGAGGCGACCTCCCGTGTCCTCGGCCACCTGCGGCTCCATCTCGGCCGTGAGCTGGGATTGATCGACGACGCCGCGTTCACGTTCCTCTGGGTGACGGACTTCCCGATGTTCGAGTGGGACGAGGACGAGGAGCGGTGGACGGCCGTCCACCACCCGTTCACGCGCCCCACGGACGACTGGAAGGACGTCTTCGACGAGTCGCCCCGCGACGCGCTCGCCTACGCGTACGACCTCGTGGTGAACGGGAACGAGCTCGGAGGGGGGTCGTTCCGGATCCACGAGCCCGACATCCAGGCCCGCGTCTTCGACCTGCTCGCGCTGACCGAGGCCCAGCAACGGGCGCAGTTCGGCTTCCTGCTCGATGCGCTCGCGATGGGCGCGCCGCCGCACGGGGGGATCGCGCTCGGCATCGACCGGATGACGATGGTGCTCGCGGGCGAGCCGAACCTCCGCGACGTGATCGCGTTCCCGAAGAACCAGGCGGGGCTCGATCCGATGTCCGGCGCGCCCTCGCCCGTCACGCAGGCACAGCTCGACGAGCTCGGGATCACCGTCGTCTCCGAGGACGAGTGAGCTCGGCAGTCGCCCTCCGGCTGCTCGTGCTCGCGGCGGTCGCGCTCCTCCTCGGGCTCGCCGCCCTCGCGCTCGTGGAGCGCACGGACGAGGATGCCGTCGCACCCACCGCCGGGAGCGCGGTCGCGCCCGGCGGCTGGTACCAGGCACTCGCCGGGTCGCGCGGCCCGGCGGGCGACGCGGAGCGGACGTCGTGCGGGCTGATCCTGACGCAGCGCTCGCTCGGAGTCACGCACCCCGTGCTCCCGTGCGGCGCGAAGCTCGTGATGCGCTACCGCGGCGAGGCCGTGCTCACAGAGGTGATCGACAACACGCTCGAGAGCCCGGGACGGCAGTTCGAGCTCACCGAGGGCCTCGCCCGGCTGATCGGGCTCGACGGGACGCAGCAGGTGCAGTGGCGGTTCGCGACCGGGTAGAGTGGGACGTGCTCGACCCTGTGCGTGGCCCCGGGCTCAATCCGTGAACCAACACGATCACGAAGGGAGCCCGGGTCGGGGACCGGCCGAGCCGGCGCCCCGCACGGCACCCACCTGGGAGCGCAAGGTTCGCTTCCGGCCCGGGGCATCACCGGCAGGGTGGAGCACCCTGCGCCGGGAGCGTCGAGCCGTGACACGCGGTCACGGCGCAGGCCGCGCGACCTCCGGATACCTCCGGGCGATCGCGGACGAGGCCGCCGCGTTCGCCCGTGCCGAGCGTCGCGCCGCCGAGAGGGCGGCCTCGCGGGAGGACGACGCGGCGAGGAAGCGTCCGACGCTCGCGACTCTCGACGCCCGCGCTCCGCGCCGGCGGGCGCAGCGCCCCCGCCGCTAGCGAGCGGCCTCGGCGCAGCCGTCGTGGCGCTCGGGGACACGGCGTCCGTCGCCGGTACCCTCGGGGCCGTGGATCGACTCGAGGTGTTCGGTGACTCTGCACGCGGGGATGCGTACGCCGCCGCACGGCTCGTCGTCGACGGCGACCGGATCGTCGAGGCCGACGCGCCGGGGATGGCGCGACCGCTCGAGGGGCTGTCGCTGCTCGAGGCGGCGTCCGTGCCCGGCGAGACCCTCGCGGCCGACGCCGTCGCGAATGCACTCGGCCGGTGCTTCACGGCGCGCCCCGACCCGGCACGCGTGGTGGTGGCGATGAGTGGAGGGGTCGACAGCGCCGTCACGCTCCTGCGCGCGGCGCCGAACGCGGTCGGGGTCACGCTCCGCCTCTGGGCCGACCCCGCCGGGCCCGATGCCTCGCGCGCGTGCTGCTCCCCCGGCGCCGTGATCGCCGCCCGCGAGACGTGCCACGCGCTCGGGCTCCCGCACGTGACGCTCGACCTCCGCGAGGCCTTCGTGGACGCCGTCGTCGGCCCGTTCGTGCAGGGCTATGCGAGCGGCAGCACGCCGAACCCGTGCGTCCGCTGCAACGGGTCGTTCCGCCTCGACGCCCTCGTCGCGTTCGCGCGCCGTGCCGGGGCCGACATCGTCTGGACGGGCCACTACGCACGCATCGTCGAGCGGGACGGGGTGCGACTCGTCGCCCGCGGGCGCGACCCCGACAAGGACCAGTCGTACATGCTCGCCACCGTCCCTCCGCGGCTGCTCGAGTCGGTCGGGTTCCCGCTCGGCGCGCAGACGAAGGCGGCGACGCGCGAGGAGGCCGCAGCGGCCGGGCTCGCCGTCGCGTCGCGGCCGGAGAGCCAGGAGGCCTGCTTCCTGGCGGGCGGGGACTACCGCGACTTCCTCGCACGGCAGGGCCTCGTGGCGAAGCCGGGGGCGATCGTCGACGAGAGCGGGCGGCAGCTCGGGCGTCACGAAGGCCTCTGGAGGTTCACGCCGGGGCAGCGTCGGGGGATCGGCCTCGCCGGGCCCGAGCCGCTCTACGCGCTCCGCATCGAGCCGGCGACCGCGACGCTCGTCGTCGGCCCCCGGCGGGCGCTCGCGACCGGGAGGCTCGAGGTCGCGGGCCGGCTGACGGTCCCGGTGCTCTCGGCAGAGGCGAAGCTGCGCTACCGCTCCCCCGCCGTCCCGGCACGCGTCGAGCCGACCGCCGACGGCTTCCGGCTCGAGCTGGAGACACCCGTCGACGCGGTCGCCCCGGGTCAGGTCGCGGCCCTCTACGTCGACGATGCGATCGTCGGGGCGGGCGTCATCACCGAGACCGGTTAGGATCTCCTCGATGAGCGTTCTCGGCGTCAGCGGCGGCGATGTCGCGTACTGGGGGCTGGCGGCCTTCCTCGTCGCGCTGGGCATCGGGTCGCTCTTCATGCTCGTCAAGCTCGGCCAGCTCTTCGGTCGGCTGTCGTCGTTCGTCCGCGGGACCGAGCGCGACCTGCTGCCCGTGATCGTGAAGAGCGGAGGCACCGTCGACCGCGTCAACTACCAGCTCGACAAGCTGGACGCCGTCACCGACAGCGCCGTGGACATGGCGGACAGCGCCGACACCGCCGTCCGGGCCGTCTCGACCGCGATCACGAAGCCGGTCGAGAAGGTGTCCGGGCTCGCCGCGGGCATCTCGCACGGCATCGCCTCGTTCCGCAAGTCCCGCGACTTCGGCACGGCCAAGGACGCCGCGAAGGACGCCGCGCGGCAGCGCGAGGCCGACCTCGCAGAGGACCTGCGCGGCGGGGGCCCGACACCGCCGAGCGCCGAGCGTCCGGAGCCGACCCCACCGCCTCCACCGCAGCCGAAGCCCGAGCCCGTACCGCGCCCGGCGCCGACGCCGAAGCCGGAGCCGGCTCCCGTCCCGCCGGACGAGCAGCCGCCGGCGGCCGCCTAGCACGCGTCGCGCACAGGCGCACGATCCACGCCTGCGTCGTCGCTACGATCGGCGGATGCGCACGACCGGCGATCTCCGTGAGGGGTTCCTCGCGTTCTTCGAGGATCGGGGGCATCGTCGGCTCCCGTCCGCCCCGCTCGTCCCGCCGGCGGACGACCCGTCGACGCTCTTCATCGTCGCGGGCATGCAGCCGATGAAGACGTGGTTCCTCGGAGAGGGACAGCCTCCCGCCGCCCGGGTCGTCACGGCGCAGAAGGTGATGCGGGCCGGGGGCAAGCACGCGGACCTCGACGACGTCGGCACGACCGCGCGCCATGCGTCGTTCTTCGAGATGCTCGGCAACTTCTCGTTCGGCGACTACTTCAAGGACGGCGCGATCGAGCTCGCGTGGGAGTTCGTGACCGAGCGGATGGGCTTCGCGCCCGACCGCCTCTGGGCGACCGTGTTCGCCGGTGACCCCGAGCTCGGGCTCGGCGAGGACGACGTCGCCGTGGGCGGCTGGCTCCGCGTCGGCATCCCCCGCGAGCGCATCGTCGGCCAACCCCGGTCCGAGAACTTCTGGCAAGCGGCGGATACCGGGCCGTGCGGCCCGTGCTCGGAGATCTTCTACGACCGCGGTCACGAGCACGGCTGCGGTCAGCCCGACTGCGGCCCGAACTGCGAGCGGTGCGAGCGCTACCTCGAGTTCTGGAATCTCGTCTTCATGGAGTACGACCTCGCCGTCGACGGGTCACTGACACCGCTTCCGCAGCAGAACATCGACACGGGCCTCGGGCTCGAGCGCGGCGCGATGCTCCTGCAGGGTGTCGACTCCATCTTCGATGCCGACGGCTACCAGCGGATCATGGACTGGGTCGCGGCCGAGTCGGGCGTCCGCTACGGCGACTCCGCCCAGGCGACGAAGGCCCACCGCGTGCTCGCCGACCACGGCCGCGCGATGTCGTTTCTCGTCGCCGAGGGGATCACCCCGTCGAACGAGGGTCGCGGCTACATCGTCCGCCGCCTGATCCGTCGGGCCGTGCACCAGGGGCGCCGCATCGGGCTCGCCGACGTCTACCGGCTCCCGGGTGTCGTCGTCGAGCAGATGGGCGACGCGTACCCCGAGCTGCGCGAGCACGCCGCCGAGATCGAGCGGGTCGTCCGTGCCGAGGAGGAGCGGTTCGGCGAGACGCTCGAGCGCGGCATGAAGGAGTTCGAGGCGCTCTCCGGCGAGGAGGGGCTCTCGGGCGCGCAGGCGTTCACGCTCGCGGCGACGTACGGGTTCCCGATCGAGCTCACCACCGAGCTGGCGGAGGAGCGTGGGCAGCCCGTCGACGTCGACGGCTACCGCGAGGAGATGGCGCGGCATCGTGAGATCTCGCGCGCGACCGGCGAGACCGGCGTGCAGCGCGCCGCCGAGTTCGCGCGCGCCGCGGGCTTCGAGGCCGCGTTCGTCGGCTACGCCAAGACCGAGGTGCTGACGCAGGTCGGGGCGCTGGAGGAGCTCGGGGACGGGACGTTCCTCGCCAAGCTCCGCGAGTCGCCCTTCTACCCGGCCGGAGGCGGTCAGGTCACCGACGCGGGCTGGATCCAACTGGACGACGACAGCGAGGCCCGGGCGGAGCTCGTCGAGGCCTACCGGTTCGACGGCGATCAGGCGCTGCTGCTCCGCGGGCAGGGCTTCGCCGCCGGCGACCGGGTGAAGGCGGTCGTCCCGTGGGCGGTGCGGTTCCCGACGACCGCGAACCACACGGGGACGCATCTGCTGCACGCCGCGCTGCGTGCCGTCCTCGGGGAGCACGTCAAGCAGGCAGGCTCCGCGGTGCGCCCCGACAAGCTCCGCTTCGACTTCAGCCACGGGCAGCCCCTCGGCGCGGAGGAGCGCGAGGAGATCGAACAGCGCGTGAACCGGGCGATCTTCGAGAACCACCCGGTCGTCACCTTCGAGACGCCGATCGACGAGGCGCGCGCACTCGGCGCGACGATGCTGTTCGGGGAGAAGTACGGGGACATCGTCCGCGTCGTGCAGGTCCCGGGCGTCTCGACCGAGCTCTGCGGCGGCACGCACGTGCGGACGACCGCCGAGATCGGTGCGTTCGCGATCCTCTCGGAGAGCTCCGTCGGAGCGGGCGTCCGCCGCATCGAGGCCGTGACCTCGGGCGAGGCCTGGTCGTACCTGCACTCCCGCTCGCGCGAGCTGGAGGAGGTGCGCGGGGAGATCGACGAGCTGCGCAAGGAGCTCCGGCGGAAGCCGCAGGCGACCGACCAGGCCTCCGCCGTCGAGGCGGTGGTCTCCGTCGCCGGAGGGGTCAACGTGATCGTGCAGCGGGTGGACGGGCTCGACGCGGAGGCACTGCTCGACCTGTCGGACCGGTTCAAGCAGCGGCACGCCCCGGCGGCGGTCGTGCTCGGAACCGTGGAGGACGGCCGCGTCCACCTCGTCGCCAACTTCGACGCCGCCGTGGCCGAGAAGCTGAGCGCGAACGACGTCGTCAAGGGTGCGGCGTCCCTCGTCGGCGGCGGCGGCGGCGGTCGCCCGACGATGGCGCGGGCGGGAGGCAAGGACCCGGACCGGCTCGCCGATGCCCTCGCCGAGGCCGAGCGCTTGATCGTCGCGGCGTTGTGACGCAGCGTCCGGGGTCGAGCTGGACGGCGCCCGGGGCCGCCGATCACGCACGTGCCGCGGGGCCATCGTGAAGGTGCTCGCACTCGACTACGGCGCGGCACGGACCGGCGTCGCCGTCTCCGACGCGTCGGGGACGGTCGCCCGCCCGGTGGACGTCGTGGAGCGGGCGGCGACACCCTCCGGGCTCGACCGCGTCGCTGCCCTCGTCGCCGAGCTCGGAGTGGAGCGCGTGATCGTCGGGCTCCCGCTCACCCTGCGGGGCGAGGTCGGCGCACAGGCGAGGGAGACCGAGGCGTTCGTACGCGTGCTCGGTGAGCGCCTGGACGTGCCGGTGGAGACGTTCGACGAGCGGTTCACGACGACGCTCGCCCAGCGCACGCCGTCGCGCGCGCCGGAGGACGCGCTCGCCGCGGCACACCTGCTCCAGGGATGGCTCGACCGGCGGGCCGCCACGTGAGGCGCGGATTCGTCGTCGGGGCGCTCGCGCTCGCGCTCGCGATCCCGCTCGCGGGCTGCGGCAGCGGCGCCGAGCCACCGGCTCCGACGGAGACGGAGCCGACGCTCGAGCTCCTCAGCATCATCTTCCCCGAGGGGTTCACCCGTGCCGAGATGGCCGACCGGGTCGCCGCCGTGCGGACGATCGCGATCGAGGAGCGCGGCGTGACACCGCGGCTCACCCGTCCGGGGTACGTGACGGCGACGGCCGCGGTGCTGCCGCCGCCGGCGTTCCGGAAAGACGCAGGGGGGAGGATCGAGGGCTTCCTGTTCCCGGCGACGTACGAGTTCACCCAGTTCACGCCCGCCAAGCGGCTGGTCGCCGACCAGATCGCGACGTTCAGGAAGAAGTGGGCCCTGCTCGACCTGTCCTACGCCCGATCGAAGAACCTCACGCCGTACGACGTGCTGATCATCGCGTCGATGATCGAGAAGGAGACCGCCGTCCCCGACGAGCGGAGGCTCGTCTCGGCGGTGATCTACAACCGGCTGCGCAACGACATGCCGCTCGGGATCGACGCGACGATCCGCTACGGCCTCGACATTCCCGGGACCGAGTCGCTCACGAAGGAGGCCCTGCGCACCGACTCCCCGTACAACAGCCGGCTGCGCAAGGGCCTGCCGCCGACGCCGATCGCGAACCCGGGTCTCGCGGCGATGCGCGCCGCCGCGCGGCCCGCCGACGTCCCGTACCTCTTCTACGTGCGCAAGCCCGGCTCGCTCCGGCACTACTTCACGTCGAGCGAGTCGGACTTCCTGCGCACGGTCTGCGAGTACGGCTACTCCTGCGACTAGCCGGGCACCGCGGGGACGATCGGGACGGGCGCGGCGGCCGGCCGATCTCGGCGATACTCGCGGGTGTGATCGAGATCGCGGGCACGACGACGCTGGTCGGGCTGCTCGGCTGGCCGACCGCCCACTCGTTGTCGCCGCGGCTGCACAACGCCGGGTTCGCCCGGCTCGGCCTCGACTGGGCGTACGTCCCGCTCCCCACGCCGCCCGAGGCGCTCGACGACGCGGTCCGCGGGATCGTGGCGGCGGGCTTCGCCGGGGCGAACGTCACGATCCCGCACAAGCAGGCGGTGATCGAGCACTGCGACGACCTCGACGAGGTCGCCGAGCGGGCGGGCTCCGTGAACACGCTCGTCGTCGCCGACGGCCGTGTCCTCGGGAGCTCCACCGACGGTGCCGCGGTCACCGACCAGATCGAGGCGCACGGGCGCTCGGCGCTCGTCCTCGGCACCGGTGGCGCCGCCCGGGCCGTCGTCGACGCGCTGCGCCACGTGGGGGCCGACGTCGTCGTGAAGGGTCGCCGCGACGCGGGATGGCCGCCGTCGTCCGACGGGTTCGACGTCCTCGTCAACGCGACACCCCTGCGGGACGACGTGCCCGTCTCCCCGCACCCCGGTCAGCAGGTGGTCGACCTCGCGTACAACGCGGACGGCTCGGAGACCGCGCTCGTCGCCGCCGCGCACGCGGTCGGGTGCGACATCGTGGTCGACGGCCTCGACGTGCTCCTGTTCCAGGGCGTCGCGTCGTTCGAGCGCTGGACGGGGATTCCGGCCCCGATCCAGACGATGCGCGACGCGCTGCGCGGGCTCGAGCGACCGGCCTGACCTCACGGCACTCGCGCGCGTCGCGCACTCGGCGGCGGCGTTCGACGCGCCGACGCCGCGCTGGAGCCCGCTCGGCTCGCCCACGCGGCTCGAGGAGACGGAGCGGCGGACCCCGTGTCCGGGCGGAAGGGCTCGACGGGGAGCGGATCCGAGCCCGGGCCGTGATCCGGGGTGCGTCCCTGCGGACGGCGCCGGCGGTGACGGCGGTGCTGCGCGCCGTGTTCCCCTGACCGCCCGGCGGACCGGTCGAGTGCCTCCACGGAACGCCGACGGCGCATAGGCTTCGCCCGTGAGCCTGAGTCTCGTCACCGCTGGGGAGTCCCACGGGCCCGCGCTCGTCGCGATCGTGACCGGCCTGCCGGCGGGGCTCGCGCTCGACAAGGAGGCGATCGACGCCGACCTGCGGCGCCGGCAGCAGGGCTACGGACGGAGCCCGCGTCAGAAGCTCGAGGCGGACGAGGTGGAGGTACTGACGGGGCTGCGGCACGGGGCCACGCTCGGCACGCCCCTGACGCTGGTCGTGCGCAACCGCGACCACGAGAACTGGCTGTGGGGCATGTCCCCGTGGCCGCCCGAGGGCGAGCCGAGCGGGAAGGGCGCGAAGCCGGTCACGCTCCCGCGGCCGGGGCACGCGGACCTCGCCGGCGTCCTCAAGTACGGGCACGACGACGTCCGGAACGCCCTCGAGCGGGCGAGCGCCCGCCACACCGCCGTCCACGTCGCGGCCGGAGCGGTCGCGAAGGCGCTGTTGCGCGAGCTCGGCGTCGAGGTCCACGGGCGGCCCGTCGAGATCGGCGGCGAGACCGCGACCGAGACGATGGAGGCCGCCACGGACGCGGCGCGCAGGGACCGCGACACGCTCGGCGGCATCGTGGAGGTGACGGCCATCGGCGTGCCGCCCGGGCTCGGGTCCTTCGCGGAGAAGGCGGACCGCCTCGACGCACGGCTCGCGTTCGCGCTGATGGGGATCCAGGCGGTGAAGGGAGTCGAGGTCGGTGACGGCTTCGCGCTCGCGCGGGCGCGCGGCTCGGACGCGCACGACGAGATCGATCCCGGCCTCGTCCGCCGCTCGAACCGGGCCGGCGGCATCGAGGCCGGCGTCTCCAACGGCGAGCCGATCGTGGTGCGCGCGGCGATGAAGCCGCTCCCGACGCTCATGCGCCCGCTCGACTCCGTCGACCTCGCGACCGGGGAGCCGTCGCAGGCGCTCGTCGAGCGCTCGGACGTCCAGGCCGTCGAGGCGCTCGCGGTCGTCGCCGAGGCTGCGGTGGCGTGGGAGCTCGCACGTGCTGCCCGTGAGAAGTTCGGCGGCGACGCGCTCGAGGACCTGCTCGCGGCGCACCGCCACTACCTCGACCGCATCGGCGATCGATGGCAGCCGCGCCCCTGAACGCGCTCGGGCGCCATCTCGCGCTGACCGGCTTCATGGGCGCGGGCAAGTCGACGGTCGGCAGCCGGGTCGCCGAGCGCCTCGGCCGTCCCTTCGTCGACCTCGACGCCGAGATCGAGCGCCACACGTCGAGGACGATCGCGGAGATCTTCGCGGAGGACGGCGAGGCGGCCTTCCGCGCCGTCGAGGAGGGCGTCGCGCACGAGGTGCTGGGCCGTGCCGACCCGGCGGTCGTCGCCCTCGGCGGGGGCGCCGTCGTGTCGAGCGCGACGCGTCAGGCGCTCGGTGCACGGGCGTTCACCGTCTTCCTCGAGACGTCACCCGAGACCGCGTGGGAGCGGTCGCAGGCCTCGGGACGGCCGCTCGCCCGGGACGAGACCGCCTTCCTCGCGCTGTACGAGGCTCGGCGCCCCGTCTACGAGGACGTGGCGGACGCGTGCGCCTCCGATCTCGACGACGTGCTCCTCCACGCGGCCGGGATCCACGTCGGGGTCGGCGCGGTCGAGAGCATGGCCGACCTCGTGCCCGGGGACGGGCCGATCGAGATCGTGATCGACCGCCACGTGTCCGGCATCCACGGCGTCACCGTCCAGCTCGGGCTCGGGTCGCGCGACGTCGCCATCCACGAGCTCCCGCCCGGCGAGGCGGCGAAGACGGTGGCCGTGCTCGAGCAGGTGTGGGAGTCGCTGCGCATCGGCCGGGACGGGGTCGTCGTCGCCGTCGGGGGCGGGGCGACGACGGACGTCGCGGGCTTCGCCGCGGCGACGTACATGCGGGGCGTCCCGTGGGTGCCGGTGCCGACGACGGTCGTCGGCCAGGTCGACGCGGCGATCGGCGGCAAGACCGCGATCGACGTCCCGGGCGGGAAGAACCTCGTCGGAGCGTTCCACTGGCCGGCGCGCGTGATCTGCGATCCGACGCTGCTCGAGACGCTCCCCGACGAGGAGCGCCGCAACGGGATGGCCGAGGTCGTGAAGACGGGCCTCCTCGCCGGGAGCCACCTCTGGGAGCTGTCGGGGCCGGCCCAGGTGCGCGCCTGCGCCGCGTTCAAGGGCGCCGTCTGCCTCGCCGACCCGCACGATCGCGGGCGGCGCGCGCAGCTCAACCTCGGTCACACGTTCGCGCACGCGCTCGAGGCCGCCTCCGGGTACCGGCTCTCCCACGGGCACGCGGTCGCGCTCGGGCTGCTCGCCGCACTCCGGCTGTCGGGCCTCGACGAGGAGCGGCGGCTCGTCGAGCACGTGCTCGCGCCGGCACCGGCACGGGTCGATCGCGACGTTGCCTGGGCGGCGATCGCGCGCGACAAGAAGGCGGCGGGCGGACGGCCCCGGCTCGTGCTGCTCGACGCCCCGGGGAGCCCCCGCTGGGGGGTCGAGCTTCCGGACGACGACGTCCGCGCCGCGCTCGACGCGGTGATCGCCTCGTGAGCGCGCCCGCGACGGGCGGCTGCCTGTGCGGCGCCGTCCGGTTCGAGATCTCCGGCGACCTCCGGGGCGTCGTCGTCTGCCACTGCTCCCTGTGCCGACGGGCGGGCACCTACGCGGGCGCGTACACGTGGGCGCCGCACGGCGCGGTGCGCATCTCCGGAGACGCGTCGCTCGGGACGTACGTCGACGTGAACGGCCGCGAGCGGCGCTTCTGCCGATCGTGCGGCTCGGTCCTCTTCTGGTCGGTTCCCGGCGAGGAGGGCGTCTCCGTGTCGGCGGGTGCGCTCGACGACGACGCGGGCCTCTCGATCCTCCGCCACGTGCACGTCGAGGACGCCGCGGCATGGGAGCCGTCGCAGGAGTGATCGACGCGTGGGCGGCGCGGAGTAGAGTCACGCTGTGCGCATCGACGTCATCAACGGGGTGAACCTCGACATGCTCGGACGGCGCGATCCCGGGATCTACGGGAACGGGTCGCTCCCGGACCTCGAGACGCAGATCTACGCGTGGGCCCGTGAGCTCGGGCTCCAGGTGCGCTGCCGGCAGACGAACCACGAGGGCGAGTACGTCAGCTGGATCCACGAGGCCCTCGACAGCGCCGACGCGCTCGTCCTCAACCCGGCCGCGTGGAGCCACTACTCGTGGGCGATCCACGACGCGGTCGAGCCGTTCGAGGGGCCGGTCGTCGAGGTGCACATCTCGAACGTCGACGCGCGGGAGGAGTGGCGCCGGCACTCCGTCCTCGAGGGCCTCACGCGCGCGCGCATCGTCGGGCGCGGCATCGAGGGGTACAAGGAGGCGCTCACGCTCCTCAAGGAGCTCGAGTGAGCCGCCTCCGAGGCCTCGCCTCGACGCTCGACGATCCACTGCTCGTCACGAATCCCACGAACGTCCGCTACCTCGCCGGCCTCGACAGCAGCAACGCCGTGCTGCTCGTGGAGCCCGGTGGCGGGACGACGCTGTACACGGACTTCCGCTACG
This sequence comes from Gaiella sp., assembly GCF_057140465.1. Classification (NCBI taxonomy): domain Bacteria; kingdom Bacillati; phylum Actinomycetota; class Thermoleophilia; order Gaiellales; family Gaiellaceae; genus Gaiella; species Gaiella sp. Next base: position 56,946 of record NZ_DBNHWK010000091.1, on the reverse strand, counting down.
CGGAGGCCGCCCGCACCGTGCCCGACGTCACCTTCGTCGAGACGCGGCGTGACGTCGTCGGCGAGCTGGCGACGCTGCTCGCGGGGCGGCGGATCGCGATCGAGGCGGAGCACCTGACGGTGGCCCGGTTCGAGGCCCTCGCCCGCGGCGGTGTCGAGCTCGTCCCCACGCGCGGCGTCGTCATGGCGCGGCGCGCCGTCAAGGACGCCGACGAGCTCGAGGCGCTCCGGCGGGCCGCGCGGGTGTCGGACCGCGTGTTCGCCGAGCTCGCCAGGGAGCAGTTCACGGGCCGGACCGAGCGTGAGCTCGCCTGGTGGGTCGAGCGTCGTCTCCGCGAGGAGGGGGCGACGGGGATCGCGTTCGGCGTCGTCGTCGCCGCCGGAGCCCGAGCCGCCTCACCGCATGCAGATCCGGGCGACCGGATCATCGAGCCCGGAACGCTCGTGGTCGTCGACGCGGGCTGCGTCGTCGACGGGTACTGCTCGGACTGCACCCGCACGTTCGCCACCGGCGAACTCCCCCCGTCCCTTGCCTCCGCGTACGACCTCTGCCTCCGGGCGCAGCTCGACGGGCTCGCCGCCGTCCGCCCGGGTGCGCACGGTCGCGACGTGGACGCCGCCTCGCGCGTCGCCGTCGACGAGGCGGGCCTCGGCGAGGCCTACGGCCACGGGCTCGGGCACGGCGTCGGTCTCGAGGTCCACGAGGCGCCCGTGCTCCGTCCCGAGTCGGAGGACGTCCTGCAGCCGGGCAACGTCGTCACCGTGGAGCCCGGGATCTACCTCCCGGGAGTCGGGGGCGTGAGGATCGAGGATCTCGTCGTCGTCACCGACGACGGGTGCGAGCGCCTCACCACGTTCACCAAGGAGCTGACCACCGTCGAGTAGGTAGCCTGGGTGCCCGCATGGCGGACGTCGTCACCACGAACCAGTTCCGGAACGGCATGCACATCGAGCACAAGGGCTCGGTGTGGCGGATCGTCGAGTTCCAGCACGTGAAGCCCGGCAAGGGCGGGGCGTTCGTCCGGACGAAGCTCAAGAACCTCGAGAGCGGAGCGGTGGTCGACGAGACGTTCCGGGCCGGGGAGAAGTTCGCGCGCGTGCACACCGAGGTGAAGCAGGTGCAGTTCCTCTACGACGACGGGACCGAGGCGCACTTCATGGACGAGCAGACCTTCGAGCAGTTCGGCCTGCCGAGGGCCGACCTCGCGGCGGAGCTCCCGTACATGCAGCCGTCGTCCTCCGTGCAGATCCTCACCGTCAACGGCAAGCCCTCCGGCCTCCAGCTCCCCGCGTCCGTCGAGCTCGCCGTCACGGAGACGGAGCCCGGCGTCAAGGGCGACACCGTGTCCAACGTGACGAAGCCCGCGACGCTGGAGACCGGAGCCGTCGTGCAGGTGCCGCTGTTCGTCAACGTCGGCGACCGCATCAAGGTCGACCCGCGCGAAGCCCGGTACATCTCGCGCGCCTGACCTCCGCCGGAGCCCGCGGTCGGGCGCCCGTGCCGCCGGGGCAACGCGCTATGGTCATGCCCCGATGCCACAGCTCCTCGACTCCACGATCCGTCTCCTGAGCCAAGAGCCGCTCGCCGGGAGCATCCCGACGGGCGAAATCCTCCGGATCGCGGAGATCCTCGACACGGCTGGGCTCGCATGCCTCGAGGTGTCGGGAGGCGGAGCGTTCGAGTCGACCGTGCGTCGTGGCGTCGAGAGCCCCTGGGAGCGGATCCGGGCGCTCGACGCGCGCACCGTGACGCCGCTCGGGATCGCCCTCCGGGGCCGGTTCCTCGTCGGCTCGCGTCCGGTCTCGGCCGACGTCGTGCAGCGCTTCGTCTCGTGCGCCGCCGAGAACGGGATCGACATCTTCCGGCTCCACGACCCGCTCAACGACGTCGCGAACCTGCGGGAGGCCGGGCAGGCGATCGTCGGTGCGGGGAAGACGCTCCACGTCGGCCTCGTGTACAGCCCGGGGAGAACCGGCGAGGTCGACGCGCTCGTCGAGCAGGCCCGTCCGGTGCCCGAGCTCGGCGCGGCCCGGGTGATCATCAACGACCCGACCGACGCGCTGCTGCCGCACCTCACCGAGGAGCTCGTGACCCGGGTCGGCGAGGTGACCGGGCTCCCCGTCGGGCTCCACGTCCAGGGCGCCGCCGGAACCGGGTTGCTGAACGCGATCGTCGCCACCCGCGTCGGGGCCGACCTGATCGCGACGGCCGTCTACCCGCTCGCGCTCACGTTGCACCGTGTCGCCGGCCAGTCGCTCGTCGAGGCCCTCCACGGGCTCGGCCGCGAGACGGGCGTGGACGTCGGCTCCCTGTGGGACGCCTCCGACATCGTCGACGAGTACATCGGCGACGAGCCGGTGGCGCCGGTCGCGCCGCGGATCGCGGTGCGGGCGGCGGAGTACGACCTCCCGGCGGGGCTCGTCGCGGCGCTCGACGTCCATCTCCGCGCCCATGCGGCCGGCGACCGGCTGCTCGACACGCTCTCCGAGGTGCAGCGGATCCGTGCGGACGCCGGTTGGCCCCCGCTCGCCGCGCCGATCGGCCAGATCCTCGGCTCGCAGGCGCTGCTCAACATCCTCTCCGCCCGGCGGTACGGAACGGTGCTCGACGAGTTCCGGCACCTCGTGGTCGGCGCCTACGGCGAGACGCCCGCACCGATCGACCCGTCGGTGCGCCGCGCCGTCGAGCTGCTCGCTGCCGACACGCCCGCGCTCGGGGACGATCCGCCGAGCGCCGAGGACGTGCGGGACGCCGCGGACGGGCTCGCCGCCGCGGAGGAGGACCTCGTGCTGATCGCGATGTTCGGCGAGGACGCGAGCGCCCTCCTGCGCACGATCCGGCAGCGACACTCGCGGGAGGCCTCCCTCCTCGTCGGCGACGTCGACGCCCAGCGGGCAGAGCGCATCCGCGAGCTCGTGAAGATCGTCCAGGAGTCCGGCGTCGGCGAGATCGAGATCGAGGACGAGGGCATGCGCGTCTCGGTGCGACGCGCGGACGAGCCTCAGCCCATGCGGGGCGGCATCGTCGTCACGGACGAGGCGCCGGCGGGGGCGGCCGCACCGTCCGGGAACGGCGGCCTCGTCCGGGTCGAGTCCCCGATGGTGGGCGTCTTCTACCGCTCCGCCGATCCCGGATCGCCACCCTTCGTCGACGTCGGCGACGTCGTCGCCGCCGGCCAGACGCTGTGCCTGCTCGAGGCGATGAAGCTGTTCAACGAGCTGACCGCAGAGGTCGACGGACGCATCCGGTCGATCCACGTCGAGAACGGCCAGCCCGTGGAGTACGGGACGCTGCTCTTCGAGATCGAGCCGGTCTCGACGCCTCCGGCGGTCTAGCGGCGCATGTTCGAGCGCGTCCTCGTCGCCAACCGCGGGGAGATCGCGGTCCGCGTGATCCGTGCCCTGCACGAGCTCGACATCGAGGCAGTCGCCGTGTACTCGACGGCCGACCGCGACGCGCTCCACGTGCGCATGGCGGACCAGGCGGTCTGCATCGGCCCGCCGGCGGCGTCCGAGAGCTACCTGCGTATCTCCAGCGTGATCGCGGCGGCGGAGACGACCAGCTGTGAGGCCGTGCACCCCGGCTACGGCTTCCTCGCCGAGAGCCCGGCGTTCGTTCGCGCGTGCGCGGAGAACGACCTCGTCTTCGTGGGGCCGAGCGCGGACGTGATGGAGCGGCTCGGGGACAAGGCGTCGGCCAAGGCGGAGATGCGAGCCGCGGGCGTTCCGCTCGTGCCGGGAACCGAGGGCACCGCGTCGCTGGCGCAGATGCGGGCCGCCGCCGCCGAGATCGGGTACCCGGTGCTCGTGAAGGCGACCGCCGGAGGCGGGGGGAAGGGGATGCGGCTCGTCGCCGCCGAGACGGAGCTCGAGCGCGCGTTCGCCCAGGCCGCCGCCGAGGCGGAGGCCGCCTTCGGCGACGGCGGCCTCTACCTCGAGCGCGCGCTCGCCCCCGCCCGGCACGTCGAGATCCAGGTGCTGTGCGACGGGCACGGAGGCGTGCTCACGCTCGGCGAGCGCGAGTGCTCGATCCAGCGTCGGCACCAGAAGCTCATCGAGGAGTCTCCGTCGTCGGCGCTCACGCCGGCGACGCGTGAGGAGATGGAGGCTGCCGTGGAGCGCGCCTGTCGCCACGTCGGGTACGTCGGGGCCGGGACGTACGAGTTCCTCCTGGGCGCCGACGGGGACCCGTACTTCATGGAAGTCAACTGCCGGCTGCAGGTCGAGCACCCGGTCTCCGAGCTCGTCACCGGCGTCGACATCGTCCGCGAGCAGCTGCGCGTCGCAGCCGACGCGCCCCTTGCGCACACGGGTCGCGCCGCGCGGTCGGGGCACGCGATCGAGATCCGCGTCAACGCCGAGGATCCCTCCCGCGGCTTCGCGCCGGCCCCGGGGCAGGTGACGCGGCTCCGGCTCCCGGGCGGGCCCGGCGTGCGGGTCGACACGGCGCTCGAGGAGGGCTCGGTGATCCCGCCCTACTACGACTCGATGGTCGCCAAGCTGATCGTGCACGACGATGACCGCCCCGCCGCGCTCGCGCGTGCGATCCGCGCGCTCGAGGAGCTCGCCGTCGAGGGTGTGCCGACCACCCGCGGGCTCGCGCTCGACGTCCTGCGCTCGGCCGGTTTCCGGGCCGGTGACTACTCGACGAGCTACCTTGAGGAGATGCACGATCGACTCCCCTCGCTGGCCCGCTCATGAGTCGCGGAGACCTCGTGACGAAGAACCGGCTGGGGCGCATCGTGCTCACCGGTGGCGCGCTCACCGCGCAGGCGGTGCGGGCGGCGCAGACCATTCACGGCGTCCGAGTGCGTCGACCGCGGCGCGGCGTGGGGATCGAGATCGAGGACGGGCGCGTCCACGTCGCGCTCCGTCTCGTGGCGGCGGCCGGAACGGCGCTCCCGGCGGTCGGCGAAGCGATCCAGGGCGCCGTCGCCCAGGCCCTCGAGCAGACCACGGGGTACGCCGTCACCGTCGACGTGACCTTCGACGGGATCGACGCGTGATGGCGATCGGGCGCCGGCAGGCGCGGCGGCAGGCGCTGTTCCTCCTCTACCAGTGGGATCTGACCGGATTGCCGCTCGCGGGCCTCTTCGACGGCGAGCCCGACGCGTTCGCGCTCTCGCTCGCGGAGGACGTCGCCGTCCGGGCGGACGCGCTCGACCGGGTGATCTCCTCTGCATCCGACGAGTGGCCGGCCGACCGCCTGGGTACGCTTGAGCGGAACATCCTGCGGATCGGCGTCTTCGAGCTCGAGGAGGGTGAGGTGCCGCCCGAGGTGGCGATCAACGAAGCGGTCGTGCTCGCGAAGCGGTACGCGTCCGAGGACGCGGCGCGGCTCGTCAACGGGATCCTCGGCCGCGTCCAGCGTGAGGTGGCGGCCCGGTGACCGAGGCCAACGCCTCCTTCCAGCGCGCAGAGGAGCTCCTCGAGCGCCTACGCCTGAAGATCGAGCGCCTGGAGGCGCTCGCGAGCGGAAGCGGCGACGTCGACGAGGCGGTCGACGACCTGGCCGAGGTCGCCGACATCGCGAAGGAGATCGAGGCCGAGGTGCAACGCGCGCGGCAGGCCGCCGATGCGGGAGCCTGACGAGCTCCGGGCGCTCGTCGAGCACGGGCTCGAGGATCTCGTCCTGACGCCTGAGCTCGGGGATCTCACCGAGGTCATGCGCTACGCGCTCGCCGGAGGCGGCAAGCGCATCCGTCCGACGCTGTGCCTCGCGACCGCGGAGGCGGCAGGGGGGAGCGTCGAGGAGGCGCTTCCCGCCGCGCTCGCGCTCGAGCTCGTGCACACGTTCTCCCTCGTCCACGACGACCTGCCGGCGATGGACGACGACGACGAGCGCCGCGGTCGACCGAGCGTCCACGTCGTGTTCGGGGACGGGGTCGCGCTCCTCGCCGGAGACGCCCTCCTCACCGAGGCCTTCCGTCTCGCCCTCTCGTACGAGCGGGTCGACATCGCCCGCGAGCTCGCCGTCGCGACGCAGGGCATGATCGCCGGGCAGTTCCTCGACATCACCGATGCCGACGTCGACCTCGGGCGACTGCACCGGCTGAAGACGGGAAGGCTGTTCGGCGCGTCCATCGGCCTCGGGGTCAGGGTCGCGAACGTCCCGGAGGACGTGCAGCTCGACTGGCGGGCGTTCGGCGACGAGCTCGGCCTGCTCTTCCAGGTCGTGGACGACGTCCTCGACGGCGACGGCTACGTCCTCCGCCTCGGCGCGGACGGAACCCGGGAGCTGGCGGCCGACGCCGCCGAGCGTGCCCGGGCCCGGTTGGGCGAGATCGCGGCGGACACGAGCGTCCTGCTCGAGATCGTCGACGGGCTCGCCGTTCGGACTGCCTAGCCGGAACTCGGGACGGACGGCCCGGCTCGCGCGAGGCCTCGGGAGCCGGGGCCACCCCGTTCCTCCACCCGCGATGAGCGTACCCGCCGTTCCTCGCCCACGTCTGTCACGGATGAGCGCCGATCGTGATCCGCTTCCTCCACAGCCGGTGGATGCCACCTCGCGGCAACTCCTCGACGGCCATCGTGTCCCGGCTCCAGCCACCCTCCGCGACGATCGCGAGGAAGCGAGCGGCGTGGCGCCGTCCCGGATCGGCGACGAGCGCCTCTCCGTCGCGGGCGACGATGTCGCCGAGCAACCGGGCGAGTGGAGCCGCGTTCCGCTCCTCGTAGAGGACGTCCGCCGCGAGCACGAGGTCGAAGCGCCGGTCACCGATCGCCTCCGGGGCGCGCCAGTCGACGTGGAGTGGACGCACGACGACGCCGTTCCGGTGCGCGTTCGCCGCCACGAGGCGGAGAGCCTCGGGCGCCCAGTCGGTCGCGAACACCCGTGCTCCGGCGCGCGCGGCGGTGATCGACGGGACGCCGAGCCCGCAGCCCAACTCGAGGACCGTGCGGCCACCGAGGGCGCGTGAGGCTACGGCGCGGGCGAGCGCGACGCCGGACGGCCACAGCTCGGCCCAGTAGGGCAGGAACTCGCACTCGTCGAACCTCGCCTCGTCGATCAGTGCGTCTGCGTCCTTCGGCCGTTCGATCTCGAGCCGCCAGCGGCCGACGTCGACCTCCTCCACGACGGTGTCCATCTCCGCGCGAGAATGCCAGGGATGCGGAAGCGACTCGATGTCCTCCTCGTCGAGCGGGGGCTCGCCGAGAGCCGGAGCAAGGCACAGGCGCTCGTGATCGCGGGTCTCGTCCCCGGGTACGACAAGCCGGGCACGCAGGTGGACGAGCGCGCCGAGCTCACGGTCGTGTCTTCGCCGGCCTTCGTCTCGCGGGGGGGCGAGAAGCTCGCGCACGCACTCGACGCACTCGACCTCGACCCGTCGGGCCACGACTGCCTCGACGTCGGAGCGTCGACGGGTGGCTTCACCGACTGTCTCCTCCAGCGAGGAGCAGCGCGGGTGATCGCCCTCGACGTCGGCCACGGCCAGCTGCATCCACGACTCCGGGACGACCCCCGCGTCACGGTGCTCGAGCGCGTCAACGTCCGCCACCTCGCGACGCTGCCGTTCGCGCCCGACCTGGTCGTCTGCGACGTCTCCTTCATCTCCGTCAGGACCGCGCTGCCGGCGGCCCTCCGTCTCGCCGCGCCGTCGTGGGAGGGGCTCGTCCTCGTCAAGCCGCAGTTCGAGGCTGTACGCGGAGAGGCCCCCAAGGGCGTCGTCCGTGATCCCGCCGTCCAGAGGCGCGTGCTCCGAGAAGTCTGTGCGGTTGCGTCGGACTGGGGCGCGCAGGTGCTCGGAGTCGTAGACTCGGGGGTGCCCGGGCCGAAGGGCAACCGGGAGTTCTTCGTCCATCTGCGAGCGAGCGAGAGCGCGACCGACCCCGATGACGTCGACCGCTGGATCGACCGTGCCGTTGACTGATCGGCCCCCGGTGCGTCGTGCCGGCGTCGTCACCCACGGACGCCCGGAGCAGATCGGGGCCGGGATCGCGCGACTGCAGACCGTCGCTCGCGAGTCGGGGGTCGACCTCGTCGTCTCGCCCGAGGAGGCCGCGAAGCACGCGATCGCGCCGAGCGACGGCGACGGCGGGGTCGACATCGTCGTCGTCCTCGGGGGGGACGGCACGATGCTGCGCGCACTCGCTCGGCAGCTGGGCGACGGGATCCCGGTCGTCGGCGTCAACTTCGGTCGTGTCGGCTTCCTCAGCGCGATGGACCGCGACGGGCTGGAGTCCGGGCTGACGCGGATCTTCGCGGGCGACTACGACGTCGTCGAGCTGCCGACGATCGAGGTCGTCGCGGCCGGTGTCCGGCACGTCGCGGTGAACGACGTCGTCGCCACGAGCGGCTCGCTCGGACGCATGGTCGAGCTCGAGTGGGCCGTCGGGGGCGAGCCGCTCGGCCGTGTTCCCTGTGACGGGGTGATCTGCTCCACGCCCTCGGGCTCCACGGCCTACAACCTCTCGAACGGCGGCCCGGTCCTGATGTGGGGGATCGACGCGATGGCGCTCACGTTCGTCGCGCCGCACTCCTTGCACGCCCGTCCGCTGGTCGTGCCGCGCGGTCGTGACGTGCTCGTCTGGAACCGGACGGAGAGCGTGCCGGTCGCGGTGCTCGTGGACGGCCACCGGGTCGCAGAGGTCTCACCGAGCGAGCGCGTCGACATCCGGCTCGCGCAGGAGCGGTCGCTGCTCGCCACGCTCCCCGAGGCGACGTTCGTCAGTCGCTACCGTCAGAGCTTCTCCGCCTGATCGAGGCCGGCCGTCCGGAGAGGACGGTGCCGCGCGACGCACGCCGGTCTACGATCCACCGTGTGCTGCGTCGCCTCCGGATCGAGAACCTCGTCCTGATCCGCGAGGCAGAGCTCGTCCTCTCCCCGGGGCTGAACGCCGTGACGGGCGAGACCGGCGCCGGCAAGACGATCCTCGCGCAGGCGATCGGCCTCCTTCTCGGGGCGAGAGGGGACGCGGCGATCGTCGGCGAGGCGGGGGACGAGGCGTACGTCGAGGCCGAGCTGGACGTGCCGGACGAGCTCTTCGACGGCGACCTCGCGGCGCTGGCCGACCTCAGGCCCTCCGACGAGCCCGGGCTCGTGCTCGCGCGCCGCGTGTTCGCGGACGGCCGCACACGGGGCTACGCGTGGGGTCGGGCCGTGGCGCGGGACGATCTCGCCGCCGCCGCCGAACGCCTGATCGCGATGTCCGGGCAGTTCGAGCAGCGTCGCCTCGCGCGACCGGCGTACCAGCTCGAGGTGCTCGACCGCTTCTGCGGTGAGGAGCAGGGTCGCCGGCTCCGGGAGGCACAGGGGGCCTGGCGGACGCTTCGCGACGCCCAGCGTCGCCACGACGAGCTCGCAGGCGACGCGGGCGCGGCCCGTGCCCGGCTCGCGGAGCTCCGGGCGCTCGTCGAGGACACCTCGGGGCTCGAGGCCGGAGAGGAGCAGAGCCTGCGCGAGGCGCGCGAGCGCATGCGGCACGTGGCGGAGCTGGGTGCCGGCGCGGTTGCGGCCTGCGAGGCGATCGAGCCGGAGGACGGTCCGGGAGCGGCCACGCTCGCCGCTGCGGCGGAGGCGGCACTAGCGCCCATCGAGCGCCTCGCGCCCGAGCTGGCAGGCAGCGTCACCGAGCTGCGAGAGCTCACGATCCGGCTGCGGGAGCTCGCGACCGACCTGCGCCGTTTCGTCGACGGCCTCGACACCGACCCGGCGACGCTCGAGGAGATCGAGGAGCGGCTGGAGCTGTGGGCGGACCTCCGTCGGCGATACCGTGCGCAGACCCCGGACGAGCTGATCGGTCGTCGCGACGCCGCGCTCGTCGAGCTCGAGGCGCTGGCGGAGGGGGGCGACCCGCTCGACGTCGCGCGGGCCGACCTGGAGGACGCCCGGCGACGCATGGAGGTGCTCGCGGACGAGCTCGGCGCCGCCCGCCGGGCCGCGGTCGACGACTTCAAGGCCGCGGTCTCGGCCGAGCTCCAGGGCGTCGGCATGGGCGAGGGCGAGTTCGCGGTAGAGCTCGAGGGCCGCGAGCTCGGGCCGACGGGCCGCGACGACGTCTCCTTCCTCGTCCGACCCAATGCGGGGCTTCCGCTCGCCGCCGTCGCGTCGACGGCGTCGGGCGGAGAGCTCTCGCGCATCGCGCTCGCGATCGCCGCCGTCGCCGGCGGCGAGACGCTCGTCTTCGACGAGATCGACGCCGGGATCGGAGGGACGACCGCGCACCGCGTGGCCGACACGCTGCGGCGGCTCGCCGGCCGTGCCCAGGTGCTCACGATCACGCACCTCCCCCAGATCGCGAGCGTCGCGGATGCGCACTTCCGGGTCGAGAAGCTCCCCGGTGACCCGACGCACACCCGGATCGAGCTGCTCGCCGACGACGACCGCCGCGCGGAGCTCGAGCGGATGCTCGGCGGCGAGGAGTTCCTGAGCCTCGTCGCCCGTGGCGACGGCTCGACGACGAACGACGACGTGAGCCGCTGAGGCGCGTCGACGTGGGGGAGCGTGTGGCGCGGCGTCGGTGGCGGCGCCCCGGGGCGGTCGTCCTGCTCGCTCCCTACGATCCCGGCGAGATGGCGATGCTCGGAGAGGCCGGGGCGGGTGTGCGCGGGGCCGTGATAGGTTTGCATCCCGTGGAGCCGTTCACGGGTCGGTGGAGCTGCCTCATCGGCGCTCCCGGCACCCTCGGCGTCCCGGCGCTGTGTGCCGTGACCCGACGGGGATGCGACCCGTGCCTCGACCCGTCGAGGCCGCGGACGTGACCGAGCGGGCCACGAAGTACGTGTTCGTCACCGGCGGCGTCGTCTCGGCGCTCGGCAAGGGGATCGTCGCCGCGTCGCTGGGCCGGCTCCTCAAGGCCCACGGGCTGCGCGTCCAGGTGCAGAAGTTCGACCCCTACCTGAACGTCGATCCGGGCACGATGAGCCCGTTCCAGCACGGCGAGGTTTTCGTCACCGAGGACGGAGCGGAGACCGACCTCGACCTCGGCCACTACGAGCGCTTCATCGACGAGAACCTCTCGCGCAACGCGAGCCACTCGGCCGGGGCGATCTGGGACACGGTGCTGCGCAAGGAGCGCAGGGGCGAGTTCCTCGGGGCGACGGTGCAGGTCATCCCGCACATCACGAACGAGATCAAGTCGCGTATCCGGAGGGTCGCGGAGAACGACCCGGTCGACGTCGTGATCTCGGAGATCGGCGGCACCGTCGGAGACATCGAGTCGCTGCCGTTCCTCGAGGCGATCCGCCAGTTCCGGCGGGAGGTCGGCCTGGACAACGTGGTGTACGTCCATGTCACGCTCGTCCCGTTCGTCGACGCCGCGGGTGAGCTGAAGACGAAGCCGACACAGCACTCGGTGAACGAGCTGCGCCGTATCGGCATCCACCCCGACATCGTCGTCTGTCGGTCGGGCGACGAGCTCTCGGAGGAGATCCGCGACAAGATCGCGCTGTTCGCCGACGTCGATCCCGGAGCCGTGATCTCGTGCCCCGACGTCTCGGACGTGTACCTCGTCCCGGAGCGGTTGCAGCGCGAGGGGCTCGACGCACTCGTCTGCGAGCAGCTCGGACTGGACTGCCCTCCCGCCGACCTCGGCGAGTGGGCCGAGCTCACCCGGCGCATCGCGGCGCGGCGGACGGAGGTCGAGATCGCGCTCGTCGGCAAGTACGTGAAGCTGCACGACGCCTACCTCTCCGTCCACGAGGCGCTCAAGCATGCCGGAATCCACCACGGCTGCCGCGTCCGCGTCCGCTGGGTGGACGCGGAGCACATGACGTACGACGAGGCGGTCGACGAGCTCGAGCGTGCCGACGGCGTCCTCGTCCCGGGCGGGTTCGGGTCACGGGGCTGGGAGGGGAAGATCCTCGCCTGCCAGGTGGCACGCGAGCGGGAGATCCCGTACCTCGGCATCTGCCTCGGCATGCACGTCGCCGTGAGCGAGTTCGCCCGCCACGTGTGCGGGCTCGACGGCGCCAACTCGACCGAGATGGACCCGGAGACGCCGCACCCCGTGATCGACCTCCTGCCCGAGCAGAAGGAGATCGAGGACCTCGGCGGGACGATGCGCCTCGGTGCGCAGGCCGTCGAGCTGCTCGAGGGGAGCGCGGTGCGCGAGGCATACGGCGTCCCGATCGCGCACGAGCGGCATCGCCACCGGTACGAGGTGAACAACGCGTACCGCGACCGGCTCTCGGCCGCCGGCCTCGTCGTCTCGGGGACGTTCCAGTCGGGTCGCCTCGTGGAGATCGTCGAGCTCCCGGATCACCCGTGGTTCGTCGCCAGCCAGTTCCACCCCGAGTTCAAGTCGCGCCCCACGCGGCCGGCGCCCCTCTTCCGCGAGTTCGTCGGGGCGGCGCTCGAGCGCGCGCGAGCGCGGGCCGGCGTGCGCGTCGAGACCGCCCGCTAGCGAGGCGTCGTGCAGGTCGAGGCGCTGGCGGCGGGAGTCTCGTGACTGCTCCCGGCATGCTCGACCTGTTCCTCGCGCTCTGCGAGACGCCGAGCCCACCGGGGTCGGAGCGGCCGGTCGCCGACCTCGTCACGGCGACGCTCGATGCGTTGGGGCTCGCGTGGGAGGAGGACGGCTGCGGGGCGGCGGTCGGCTCCGACGCCGGGAACGTCCTCTGCCGTCTGCCCGGTCGCCGCGGAGGCACCCCGATCGTGCTCTGCTCGCACCTCGACACGGTTCCGCCGCAGGGGCCGATCCGGCCGGTCGTCGAGGACGGGTTCGTGCGGAACGCCGGCGGCACGATTCTCGGCGCCGACAACAAGGCGGCGGTGGCCGTGATGCTGGAAACGGCACGCCGCGTCCTCGCGGAGGATCGGCCGCACGGCGGGATCGAACTGCTCTTCACCGTCAAGGAGGAGGTCGGGCTCCTCGGCGCCTACGCCTTCGACCGGGCGCTCCTGGAGGCGGAGGTCGGCTTCGTGTACGACCAGGCGGGCCCGATCGGCGAGATCATCCTCGGCGCGCCGTCGGCGCGGTCGATCGAGGCGCGCTTCCACGGGCGGGCGGCGCACGCCGGCATGGCGCCGGAGGAGGGCCGCTCGGCGATCCTCGCCGCCTCCCGGGCGATCGCCGACCTCAGGCTCGGCCGCGTCGATGCGTTGACGACGGCCAACGTCGGCATGATCGAGGGCGGCGCCGCCCGCAACATCGTGCCGGAGCACTGCCGCGTCATCGCCGAGGCGCGCTCGCACGACGAGCAGTCGCTCGTGGCGCTCGTCCAGGAGATGGTCGACGCGTTCGCGTTCGCGGCCAGCCTCTCCGACTGCACCGTCGAGACGGAGGTGCGCACCCAGTACCGCGGATACCGCTTCCGGGACGACGACCTCCCGGTCCAGCTCGCGACCGCGGCCCTGACGCGATGCGGGCTCACGCCGACGACGTCGCTCTCCGGCGGCGGCGCCGACGCGAACGCGCTCCACGAGCACGGCCTGCCGTGCCTGAACCTCGCGAACGGCATGGCCGAGATCCACACGCCGGACGAGCACATCGCGGTCGCCGACCTCGAGACGATGGTGGACGTGACGCTCGCGCTGGTGGGCGCAGCCCTGGAGGCGTGATGCCGGTTGCGCTGCACTGGGGGACGGTGACGGCGATCAGGGAGCGGGAGAGCAGGCTCGTCCGGCTCGAGGTGGACGGGCGGCCGTGCGTCTCCTACCCGGAGGTCACGGGTGACGTGCGCGAGGGCGACGTCGTGCTCGTGAACACGGAGGCGCGGGAGCTCGGCTTCGGCTCGGGGGGCTTCGACGTCCTCTACGCCAACCTCACGCGTGGCCTCCGACTGCCGGCCGCCGACGGGCCGCGGGCCGCGGCGCTGCCCTTCGCGCCGGGGCAGCACGGCCGTCACTTCGCCGAGCAGGGCGTCTCCCTGCCGGACGGGCTGGACGGCCGGCCGGTCGTCTGCTGCAGCGTCCACGGCCAGGTGGCGCCCGTGTGCGCCGCGCTTCGCGGCCTCCGGGTCGCCTACGTGCAGCTCGGCGGAGGTGCGCTCCCGGTCTGCCTGTCCGATGCGCTGCGCGCCCTGCGCGCACGCGGGCTGCTCGAGGTGACGATCGCGGTCTCCCCGTGCCTCGAGGCCGAGCTCCAGTGCGTGACGGTGGCCTCGGCGCTGCTCACCGCCGCTGCGCGTGGTGCCGAGGCGATCGTGGTGGCGATCGGCCCCGGGGCCGTCGGGACGGAGTCGGCGTACGCCAACGGCGGCATCGCCGCCGCCGACGGTGCCAATGCTGCGTGCGCGCTCGGCGGCACGGCCGTCCTCGCCCCGTGCGTCTCGCTCGCGGACACGCCGGAACCGCACCAGGGCCTCTCCGAGCACACGCGGGCGGCGTTCCGGCTCTGCCTCGGGCACGTCCGTGTCGCCTGGCCCACCGGGCTCGACGTCCCGGCCGGAATCGCGGTGGAGGCCGTCGACGTCCGGGGATGGGAGAGCGAGTGCTCGGGGCTCCCGCTCGATCACCGTGGCCGCGGCATCGAGGAGGATCCGTGGTTCTTCGCGAGCGCCTTCGCGGCGGGTCGGCTCGCGCGGGGGCTCACGCCGTGATCGAGCAGCGGAAGCTCGGACCCGTCGTCGGCCTCGGCACGTACGGGACGTTCGACGACGACGCGGACATGGCGACGCGCGTCGTCGGCGCCGCCTTCGACAGTGGCGCCACGCTCGTCGACTCGTCCCCGATGTACGGCGGCGCCGAGCAGTCGCTCGCCGCCGCGCTCGCCGGGCGTCGTGACGCGGCCGTCGTCGCGACGAAGATCTGGACGCCGGACGTCGACGAGGGCCGTGCCCAGTACGCGAGACAGCAGCGCTGGTTCGGCCGCGTCGAGATCGAGCAGGTGCACAACCTCGTCGCCTGGCGCGAGCATCTGGCCTGGCTCGAGCGCGAGCGGGACGAGGGCCGGATCGACCGCCTCGGCGTCACCCACTACGACGCGAACGCGTTCGAGGAGCTCGAGACGGCGTTGCGGACCGGCCGCTTCGACACGGTGCAGGTCCCGCTCAACCCCCGCGAGCGCGAGTGCGAGCGTCGGATCCTGCCGCTGGCCGAGGAGCTCGGGATCGCGGTGATCGTGATGCGGCCGCTCGGAGGGAAGGTTCGCGGCGCGTGGCTCCGGGGATCGTTGCTGCGACGCGACCCGGGCCCCCGGGCGCTCGAGCCGCTGCGTCCCTTCGGCGTCGAGACCTGGCCGCAGGCGCTCCTCGCCTGGGCGCTCTCCGACCCGCGCGTCGACGTCGTGATCCCGGCGACGTCGCGCCCGGAGCGTGCGCGGACGAACGTGGCGGTCGGCTCGCCGCCGTGGCTCGGAGAGGACGAGCGGACGCTCGTCTCGAGGCTCGCCGGGGCAGCATGAGGCCGCGGATCGTCGTCACGCGGCCGATCCCGGCACCTGCCCTCGACCTCCTCGCGCCCGCCGGCGAGCTCTGGGTCTCCGCGGAGGACCGGCCGCTGTCGGTCACCGAGCTCCACGAGGCCGTCGCAGGGGCCGACGCCGTCGTCACGCTGCTGCACGACCGTGTCGACGACGCGTTCCTCGACGCCGCCGGTCCGGCGCTCCGCGTCGTCGCGAACGTCGCCGTCGGCGTCGACAACGTCGACGTCGACGCGTGCCGTGCGCGTGGTGTCGTCGCCACGAACACGCCCGGCGTGCTCACGGAGGCGACGGCGGACCTGGCGCTGGCACTGATCCTGATGGCCACGCGCCGGCTCGGGGAGGCCGAGCGGCTGGTCCGTCGCGGCGAGCGCTGGAGCTGGAGCATGACGTTCCACCTGGGCCGCGGGCTCCAGGGCGCCACGCTCGGAGTCGTCGGTCTCGGCCAGATCGGCACGGCGACGGCACGGCGCGCCCGCGCGCTGGGGATGGAGATCGTCTACACGGGCCGACGCCGGGCGAGCCCGGAGGTCGAGCAGGAGCTCGGCGCACGGTTCACGACGCTCGACGACCTGCTGCGGACGAGCGACGTCGTCTCGCTCCACTGCCCGCTGACACCGGAGACGCACCACCTCGTCGACGCCGACGCCCTGCGCGCGATGAAGCCGTCCGCGTTCCTCGTGAACACGACGCGCGGCCCGGTCGTCGACGAGGGCGCCCTCGTCGAGGCGCTCCGCGCCGGGGCGATCGCCGGCGCCGGTCTCGACGTCTTCGAGCGGGAGCCGGAGGTGCACCCGGGGCTGCTCGAGCTCGAGCAGGTCGTCCTCCTCCCGCACCTCGGCTCGGCGACGATCGAGACGCGCGAGGCGATGGCGCTGCTCGCCGCAGAGAACGTGGTCGCCGTCCTTCGGGGTCACGCGCCACCGACTCCCGTCACCTGAGCGCCCCGTCGCCTCCCGCGCGATCTCGCGTCGACCGGTGTCGCGTCGCGCCCCGACCACGTCGTGCGCGCGGTCGCCCCCGCCTCCCGTCGACTGCAGTGAGCACCCCGGGTGCCCGGACGCTATCGTCCCGCGCGCGATGCGCATCGGAGTCGCCAAGGAGATCAAGACGCAGGAGTTCCGTGTCGCCCTGACCCCGGCAGGAGCGCTCGAGCTCACGCGCCAGGGGCACGACGTGCTCGTCGAGGAGGGCGCCGGCGTCGGTTCCGCGTTCGCCGACGCCGACTACGAGGCGGCCGGTGCGCGGATCGTCTCCCGTGACGCCGTCTGGGAGCAGGCCGAACTGCTGCTCAAGGTCAAGGAGCCGATCCCCGAGGAGTACCCGCGGCTCCGCGACGGCCTCGTGCTGTTCACGTACCTCCACATCGCGGCCGACGAGCCGCTGACCCGTGCGCTCGTCGACTCCGGGATCACGGCGATCGCGTACGAGACCGTCGAGACGGCCGACCGGCGGCTGCCGCTCCTCGCACCGATGAGCGAGGTGGCGGGGCGGCTGGCGCCGCAGATGGGCGCCTGGGCGCTCGAGAGGGCACAGGGTGGCCGCGGGATCCTGCTCGGCGGTCTTCCCGGCGTGCCGCCGGCGAAGGTCGTGGTCCTCGGCGGTGGGGTCGTCGGCTACAACGCCGGCCTGATCGCGGTCGGCATGCAGGCCAACGTCTGGATGCTCGACCTGTCGGTCGACCGGATGCGGGACCTCGAGGTCGCGCTGCGCGGGCGCGTGACGCTCGCGCAGTCGAGCGTCCTGCAGGTCGAAGACGCGATCGTCGATGCCGACCTCGTGATCGGTGCCGTCCTCGTTCCCGGCGCACGCGCGCCGAAGCTCGTCACCCGGGAGCTGCTCTCCGCGCTCAAGCCCGGCGCCGTCCTCGTCGACGTCGCGATCGACCAGGGCGGGTGCTTCGAGACGTCGAGGCCGACGACGCACGACGACCCCGTGTACGAGGTCGACGGGATCGTCCACTACTGCGTCGCGAACATGCCGGGCGCGGTGCCCATCACGTCGACGAAGGGCCTGACGAACGTCACGCTCCCGTACGTCGAGGCGATCGCGGCGAAGGGGGCCGAGCGGGCCGTCGCCGAGGACCCCGCGCTGGCGCGCGGCGTCAACGTCGTCGCCGGCCAGGTCGTGTACGCGGCGGTGGCGGAGGCACACGGGATCCCGTTCACCCCGCTCGGCGACGTTCTCCCCCTGGTCGGCGTGTAGCGCCCGCTAGTCGCCGCCGGCGGCGCGCGCCTTCTCCCGGGCCCGCTGCTCCTTCGCCGCCTCGGAGGGCGAGATCTTGACGACGGCCCACGTCACGGCCGCCGACACCGCGAGGATGGCGGCCACGTAGCCGGCCAGCTCCACCAGGCTCAGGAGATCGCTCATCGGCCGCGTAGAATAGCCATATGCCTGACCGGACGTCTCCGTGCCTCCGGTCGGCGGCCGACGACCGTCCCCGCCGACACCACGCGAGCAGCCGTTAGTGCCGCGCGCGTGCGTGATCGTGCTCGACGCCGTCGGCGCGGGGGCGCTGCCTGACGCGGCCGACTACGGAGACGAGGGCTCCGACACCCTCGGCAACGTTGCGCGTGTCGTCGGCGGCCTCGATCTGCCGAACATGGAGGCGCTCGGTCTCGGCAACGTCGAGCCGCTCGAGGGATGTCCGCCGCAGCCCGCCGCGCCCGCGGTCGCCGGACGGCTGGTCGAGCGCTCGAAGGGGAAGGACACGACCGCCGGGCACTGGGAGCTGATGGGCGTGGTCACGCCCGTGCCGTTCCCGACCTATCCGTACGGGTTCCCGGACGAGGTGATCGACCCGTTCATGAACCGCACGGGGAGGGGGGTGATCGGCAACCGGCCCGCGTCCGGGACCGAGATCATCCAGGAGCTCGGCGAGGAGCACCAACGCACCGGCAAGTGGATCGTGTACACGTCGGCGGACTCCGTCTTCCAGATCGCAGCCCACGAGGAGACGATCCCGCTCCAGGAGCTGTACGAGGGCTGTCGGATCGCACGGGAGATCCTCACCGGGAAGCACGCGGTCGGGCGCGTGATCGCGCGCCCGTTCGTCGGGGACGCCGGCCACTACGAGCGCACGCCCAACCGCCACGACTTCTCGCTCGAGCCCAGGCGGCCCAACTACCTGACGACGATCCGCGACGCGGGTCATCCCGTCTACGGCGTCGGGAAGATCCACGACATCTTCGCCGGCTGCGACATCGACGAGTCCTTCCCCACGAAGTCGAACCCCGAGGGCATCACGCGCATCATCGAGCTGATGGAGAACATCGACTCGGGGCTCGTCTTCGCGAACCTCGTCGAGACCGACCAGGTCTGGGGGCACCGCAACGACCCGGTCAACTTCCACCGGTGCCTCCAGGGCTTCGACCGCCGCCTCGCGGACATCCTCGACACGCTGCGCGACGGCGACCTGCTCGTGCTCACGTCGGACCACGGTTGCGACCCGACGACCCCGTCGACCGACCACTCGCGGGAGCACGCGCTCCTGCTCCTCTATGCGATGGGTCGCAACGCCGCCGGTCGGGTCCACGAGGGGGAGTTCGCCGACGTCGGCGCGACCGTGAACGCCTGGCTCGGTGGCAAGCACCCGGGCAGGGGCGTCCCGGGGACGCCGATCGTCGAGCCGTGAGACTCAACGATCCGGAGGCCGTCCTCGCCGAGTACGCGAGCCCCGACGGGCTCGAGGGCCGTCGCGCCGCCTACCGCCACGCCGAGGGCACCGATGCCGTGGAGACCGCCTTCGCGGCCGTCGCCGAGGTCGCGCCGCGATCGATCCTCGAGGCCGGCTCGGGCCCCGGGATGCTCGCTGCGCGGATGGCGGCCGAGTTCGGCGCCGCGGTCGTCGCGCTCGACGTCTCCGCGCGCATGGTGGAGCTCGCCCGCGAACGGGGCGTCGACGCGCGCCTCGGCGACGTGCAGGACCTGCCGTTCGACGACGCCGAGTTCGACTGTGCGGTGGCGGCGTGGATGCTCTACCACGTCGCCGACGTCGACCGCGCCCTGGCCGAGCTCGCCCGCGTCCTCCGACCCGGGGGCCGACTGGTCGCCGTCACGAACGATCTCGACCACATGGCCGAGCTGCGCGAGCTCGCCGGCCTCCCGCGACTCCGGCCCGAGACCCCGTTCAGCGCACGGAACGGCGCGGAGCTCCTCGGCCGGCGCTTCGCGACGGTGGACGTGCGCGACGCGCGCGGGACGATCCGCTTTCCCGATCGGGCCTCGGTCGAGGGGTACGTGCGCGCGTCCGCCCGCCTCGGGTTCTACGGTGACGGGGAGCTGGCCGCGTTCGAGACGCCGCTCGTCGCGACCCGCGCCGCCGTCGTCTTCGTCGCGGAGACCGCGCGATGATCCGGCCGGCGGAGCTGATCGAGCGCAAGCGGAACGGGGAGGAGCTCCCCGCCGACGCGCTGGCCGAGCTCGTGCTCGCCTACGCCCGTGACGAGGTGCCCGACTACCAGATGGCGGCCTGGTGCATGGCGGTGTACTTCCGGGGGCTGTCGGCAGCGGAGACGTTCGCCCTCACGGACGCCATGGTCCGCTCGGGCGAGACGCTCGACCTCCGATCCGCGCTCGGCAGGCGGGTCGTCGACAAGCACTCGACGGGGGGCGTGGGGGACAAGACGTCGATCGCGGTCGGGCCGATCGTCGCCGCGTGCGGCGTTCCCTTCGGGAAGATGAGCGGCCGGGGGCTCGGGCACACCGGCGGGACGCTCGACAAGCTCGAGGCGATCCCGGGCTTCCGCGTCGAGCTGACGACCGAGGAGTTCGTCGCGCAGGTGCGCGAGATCGGTCTCGCGATCGTGGGCCAGTCGGGCGACCTCGTCCCCGCGGACAAGAAGCTCTATGCGCTTCGCGACGTCACGGCGACCGTCGACGTCGTCCCGCTGATCGCGTCCTCGATCATGTCGAAGAAGCTCGCCGGGGGTGCCGACGCGATCGTGCTCGACGTCAAGGTCGGCGACGGCGCGTTCATGAAGACGCTCGACGACGCCCGCACGCTCTCGGAGGTGATGCTCGAGCTCGGACGGCGCGCCGGCAAGGAGGTCGTCTGCCTGCTGACCGACATGGGCCAGCCGCTCGGGAGCGCCGTCGGCAACGCGCTCGAGATCCGCGAGGCGGTGGAGACGATCCGCGGCGAGGGCCCGCCGGACTTCACGGAGCTGGTGCTCGACGCGTGCGCACGCCTCCTGGCGCTCTCCGACCTGGGCGTCGACCTCGACGAGGGCCGCCGCCGGGCGGAGGCCGTCACGGCCGACGGCTCGGCGCTCGCCGCGTACGAGCGCTGGGTGCGCACGCAGGGCGGTGACCCGTCGCTGGACGCGCTCGAGCGCGCGCCGGTCGTCGCCGAGGTCGTCGCCGCGCGGGACGGGGTGGTCGTCGACCTCGGCGCGCTCGCCGTCGGGGTGGCGGCGCTCGAGCTCGGCGCGGGCCGCCGGGCGAAGGGGGACGCCGTCGACCACGCGGTCGGCGTCGTGTGTCGCGCCAAGCGCGGGACGGTCGTGAGCGTCGGCGACGTGCTCGCCGAGGTCCACGCGCGATCCGGCGATGCCGCCGCGGCGGCCGTCGCCGCGGTCGGTGACGCCTACGCGATCGGCGACGAGCCGCCCCGTCAGCGCGACGTCCTGCTCGGCGTGGTCTCCTGACCGCTACCGGGGGCCGACGGTGCCGGAGCTCCCCGAGGTCGAGACCGTGCGGCGCGTGCTCGAGCCCGCGCTCGTGGGCGCGCGCATCCTCCACGCGGAGATCGTCGACCCGCGCCTGACCCGTCCGTTCGACCCGGGGATCGTCGCCGCCGAGCTCGTCGGAGAGCGGGTCACGGCGGTCGGGCGCCGCGGGAAGTACCTCCTGGTCGTCCTCGGCCCTGGTCGGGTGCTGCTCGTCCACCTGCGGATGACCGGGTCGTTTCGCGTCGCCCCGCGGGCGTCGCTGCCGGCGGACGCCCATCGCCGTGCCCTCCTGCGCCTCGACAACGGGCTGGACGTCGCGTACCGCGACCTGCGGCGGTTCGGGACGTGGGAGCTCCTCGAGCCCGTGGACGTCGAGCCGCATCTCGCCGATCGGCTCGGGCCGGAGCCGTTCGCGCGCGTCGTCACCGGCCGCTGGCTCTCGGATCGGGTCACGCGAAGGCGGGCGCCGCTGAAGGCGGTGCTCCTCGACCAGCGCGTCGTCGCCGGCCTCGGGAACATCTACGTCGACGAGGCGTTGTGGCGCGCCCGGCTCCATCCCGCTCGGCCGGCCGCGTCCCTCGACGCAGTGGACGGCGCCCGGCTCGTGCGGGCGATGCGGGCGGCACTCCGCGTCGGCATCGACCGCCAGGGCGCAACGCTCCGCGACTACACGGCACCCGACGGCCGAGAGGGCACGATGCAAGACGAGTTCCATGCCTACGGCCGGTCGGGGGAGCCCTGCTCGCGCTGTCGTGCCCCGCTGGAGCGCACGGTCGTCGCCGGGCGGGGGACGACGTTCTGCCCACGGTGCCAGCCGGCGCCGTGAACCGCAGGGGCCGGGCCTAGACTGCCGGTATGTCCCGCGCCTCGAAGACGGAGGCGGTCGTGCTCCGCAGCTTCCGGTTCGGCGAGGCCGACCGGGTGCTGCACCTCTACACCGAGGAGCACGGGCGGCTGGGCGCCGTTGCGAAGGGCGTGCGGCGCACCCGCAGCCGCCTCGGAGGCCGGCTCGAGCCGTTCTCGCATGTCGAGCTCCTGCTCCATCGTGGCCGCGGTGAGCTCCTCACGGTGACCGGTGCGGCGCTCGTTCGGGCGCACGACCGGATCCGCGCGGACTCGTACCGCCTCGGGGTCGGCATGATCGGGCTCGAGGCGATGCTCCGCCTGTTCACGGGCGAGGAGCGGAACGACCGCGCGTTCCTCGCGCTCACCCGGTTCCTCGACGCGCTGGACGACGCGCCGTCGCGGGCGCCCGAGAGCCCGGCGCTCGACCCGCTCGTCCTCTCGTTCCAGCTCAAGCTGCTGTGGGTCTCCGGGTACCTGCCGCATCTCGACAGCTGCGTGGAGTGCGGTGCGGAGACCGGGCTCGCGGGCTATCTCCCGGCGGCGGGCGGTGTCGTCTGCGGCCGATGCGACGTCGGGGCGATCCGGGTGTCGCCCGACGGGCTGCGGGCGATCTCCGCGCTCCTGCGTGCCCCGATCGCCGACGCTCCGACCGTCGGGCTCGAGCGCGCAGGCGCGCGCGACGCGCTCGCGGTCGTGACGGCGTCCTACGAGTTCCAGGGTGGGTTCAGGCTGCGCACCGTGACCGCGTAGCGACGGCGCCCGTGCCGTGACGATCTCGGCTCACACGCGATCCGGGGTCGGTGCACACGTGGCCCCCGCACGGGGTTACGATCGAGCTGCGGGGAGGAGGTTGGAGGACCCCGGGCCGGCGTCGTGAGGACGTGCGCGGCCCGGCTCCGCTCCAGCGCGTCGCCCGTGGCGCTGCGCCGAGTGGGCTGTGGCCGGGACGCGAGGAGCAGCGGTCGGGCCGTGGCGGGTCGTGCGACCGCGGCCCCGGTGACATCGGCGGCCACCGACTAGCATGACCCGTCCCATGGCGCTCAACTTCCAGGACATGATCGCCCGGCTCCAGGGGTACTGGGCCGAGCGCGGGTGCATCGTCATGCAGCCCTACCACACCGAGCTCGGCGCCGGCACCTTCAATCCGGCGACCGTGCTGCGCTGCCTCGGCCCGGAGCCGTGGAGGACGTTCTACGTGGAGCCGTCGATCCGCCCCACGGACGGCCGGTACGGCGAGAACCCGTACCGGTTCCAGCACTACTTCCAGGGACAGGTGATCCTCAAGCCTGCCCCGCCCGACGTCATCGACCTGTACCTGGGCTCGCTCGCCGCGATCGGCGTCGACCTCGCGCGACACGACGTGCGTTTCGTCGAGGACGACTGGGAGGGGCCGACGCTGGGAGCGTGGGGCCTCGGCTGGGAGGTCTGGATCGACGGCATGGAGGTGACGCAGTTCACGTACTTCCAGCAGGTCGGAGGGCTCGACCTGGCGCTGATCCCGGCCGAGATCACCTACGGGCTCGAGCGCCTGGCGATGTTCATCCAGGACGTCGACAGCGCCCTCGACATCGAGTGGGCGTCGGGCGTGACATGGGGTGACGTCTACCGGGAGAACGAGCGGCAGTGGTCGACGTACAACTTCGAGCAGGCTCCCGTCGACGTCCTCGAGCGCCGCTTCGCGGAGTACGAGGACGAGTGCGCGCTCCTGCTCGGCGCCGGGCTGCCGATCCCCGCGTACGACCAGGTGCTCAAGGCATCGCACGCCTTCAACCTCCTCGATGCCCGGGGTGCGGTGTCTGCGACGGAGCGCGCCGCGTACATCGGCCGTGTCCGTACGCTCGCACGCCGTGTCTGCGAGGCGTACTTGGCCGACCAGGGAGGGGAGGGCTGATGCCGACGCTCCTGCTCGAGATCGGCTGCGAGGAGCTGCCGTCGAGCGCCGTCTACGAGGCGGGAGGCCAGCTCCCGGGGCTCGTCCGCGAGCATCTCGGCACCGATCCGTCCCAGCTGTTCCTCGGCCCGCGCCGACTCGCCGTCCTCGTGCCGGACCTCCCCGCCGAGGTGCCGGAGGAGTGGGTGAAGGGGCCGCCGGTCTCCGTCGGCGAGAAGGCCGCCGAGGGGTTCGCCCGCAAGCTCGGCGTGCCCCGTGACGCCCTCGTCGAGCGGGACGGGACGCTCGGCTGGGTGAAGCCGGCGGAGCCGCTCGCCGTCACGCTGCCGACGCGCGTGAAGAGCATCGTCTCCGGGATCGCGTTCTCGAAGTCGATGACGTGGGAGCCGGGCGGGATGCGGTTCGCGCGGCCGGTGCGGTGGACGCTCGCCCTGCTCGACGACGAGGTCGTCGTCGGGTCGGTGTCCCAGGGCCGACGGATTCCCGGCGGCGACGTGGTGGTCCCGGCCGCCACGGCGTACGCGGAGACGCTCCGCGAGCACGGAGTCGAGCCGGACCTCGAGCGCCGCCGGGAGCTGGTCGTGGAGGGCCTCGACGCGCTCGGTGGATGGACCGACGCGCTCGCGAAGCTGCCCGAGGTCGTGAACCTCGTCGAGTGGCCGACCGTGGTCGAAGGGGCGTTCGACGAGCGCTTCCTCCGGCTGCCGCGCCGCGTCGTCGAGACGGCGATGCAGTCGCACCAGCGGTACTTCCCGCTCGGCGGCACACGGTTCGCGATCGTCGCGAACGGAGGCGATCCCGACGTCGTGCGCGCGGGCAACGAGCGGGTGCTCCGGGGCAGGCTCGAAGACGCCGAGTTCACGTTCGAACGTGACGTGGCCGTCGGGATCGAGCAGCTCGTCGCGCGTCTCGGTGCGATCACGTTCCTCCGGGGGGGCGGCACGTACGCCGACAAGAGCTCCCGCCTCCAGTCCCGCGTTCGAGAGCTCGGAGGGGGCGCCGACGCGGTCGAGGCGGCACGTCTGTGCAAGGCCGACCAGGCGTCGGAGCTCGTGCGCGAGTTCCCGGAGCTCGAGGGGCACATCGGCGCCGAGTACGCGCGGCTCGGCGGCGCGGCCGAGGCCGTCTGCGTCGCGATCGACGAGCACTACCTCCCAGACGGCGCGGTCGCACCGCTGCCGTCGACGGGCGACGGGCGCGTGCTCGCCGCCGCCGACCGGCTCGACACGCTCGAGGTGGCCTTCGGGCTCGGGCTCAAGCCGTCGGGGTCGCGCGACCCGTTCGCGCTGCGCCGTGCCGCGATCGGGCTGTGTCGGCTCGCGATCGAGGGCGGCGTCGCGGTCACGCTCGAGGACGAGGCGCTGAGGGAGTTCGTCGAGGAGCGCCTCGAGGGCGTGCTCGACGCTTCGGTCGAGGTCGTCCGCGCCGCGCGGGGCGCCCCCCACGACGACCTGCGCACGGTGGCGGAGCTCGTGCGCTTCCTGCACGGCCTCGACGAGGAGCGGCTCGCCCCGGTTCGAGAGGTGCACCAGCGCGCGTCGCGGATCGTCGGCGACACGACCGACGACGAGCCCGTCAACAGGCTGCTGCTGCGCGAGGACGCCGAGCAGGCGCTCGTCGAGGCGCTCGACGGGTTCGCGCCCTCGGGCGCGCTCGACGCAGACTTCGACGCGGCCGCACGACTCGCTCCGATCGTCGAGCGCTTCTTCGACGAGGTGCTCGTGATGGATCCCGACGAGGCGGTGCGGGCGAACAGGCTGCGACTGCTGCGCGACGTGCGCGACCGCGTCGGCCTGCTCGGCGACTTCGGACAGCTCCCCGGCTAGGCGGCGCCCCCGCGGTGGCCGGGAAAGGGACACCGGCGATCACGGCGGCCGCAACGGCCGGGATCGCCTTCCGCGTCCACGAGTTCCCGCACGATCCACGTGCCGAGTCCTACGGTCGCGACGCCGTGGAGAAGCTCGGCGTCGACCCGGCGCGCGTCTTCAAGACGCTCGTCGTCTCGATCGACGGGACGCTCACGGTCGCGGTGCTGCCGGTCGAGGCTGTGCTCGACCTCCGTGCGCTCGGCAAGCGTGCCGCGCTCGCGAGACCCAGGGACGCGGAGCGGGCGACGGGCTACGTCGTCGGAGGGATGAGCCCCCTCGGCCAGCGGCGGTGGCTGCCGCTCCTCCTCGACGAGTCCGCGCGCGACCATGACACGATCCTCGTCAGTGCCGGCCGGCGAGGGCTCGACATCGAGCTGTCCCCGGTGGATCTCCTCCGGCTCACCGCGGGACGCTGGGCACCGCTAGCCTCCCGCACGTGACGGACGGCCACACCGACGTCCCCGTCGAGCTGCACATCGTCTCCGACTCGACAGGGGAGACCGCAGCACGTCTCGTCCTCGCACTCGAGGCGCAGTTCCCCGACCTCGTGTTCGAGGAGGTGCGGCACCCACGCGTCGAGACGCGGGATGACCTCCAGCTCACCGTCTCCCGGGCGCGTGGACGGCCCGCCGTCATGGTGTACACGCTCGTCGAGCGTGGGCTGCGGGAGGAGATGCGGCGGCTCTGCCGGAGTGCGCGGGTCCACTACTGCGACCTCCTCGGCCACCCGATCGACTCGATCTCACGCGTGGCGGGAGTGGCCGCGAGGATGGAGCCCGGCGCGCGCGCGCCGCTCGATCAGACGTACTTCCGCCGCATCGAGGCGATCGAGTTCGCGGTCAAGTACGACGACGGCGTCGGCGGCGGGCTCGACGAGGCGGACGTCGTGCTCGTCGGCGTCTCCCGGACGTCGAAGACACCGTTGTCGATCTACCTCGGGTACCTCGGTCACAAGGCCGCGAACGTCCCGGTCGTCCGTGGGGTGGATCCACCGGACGTCCTGTTCGAGATCGACCGGGCCAAGATCGTGGGGCTGACGATCGACGCCGAGCGCCTGTCCGAGATCCGCGGCGAGCGCGTCCGCTCGATGGGGGCCCCGCGGAAGCACTACGCGGACCTCGCGGCCGTCTACGCGGAGCTCGACCTCGCGGCCGCCCTCCATCGCCGCCTCCGCTGTCCCGTGATCGACGTCTCGGAGCTGTCGGTGGAGGAGACGGCGATGCGCATCGTCAAGCTCGTCGACGAGCGGCGGCGCGCGCGGAGGCGACGGTGAGCGGGCGGAGCCTCTGGCGCTCGGAAGGCCGCGCGCTGTCCGACAAGGGCTGGGCGCCGCTCCGCTACTGGGTGACGTGGTGGACGGCGCTCGGCGTCGGCGTCGTGCTCTTCTACGTCGTGCTCACGCCGCTCTGGCTCGGTCTGCGGGCCGCCGCATGGCTCGCGGACGTCCGTGCGCGTCTTCAGCGCGGGTCGAGCCGGTAGACCTCGCCCGTCAGCGCCGTCACGTAGATGCGACCGGCGCCGCCGACGCCGAAGCTCGTCAGCTGGGGGACGTCGAGGCCGAGGTCGTCCGACCGGGCGACCGCCCCGGCTTCGTCGAGCATGAGCGCGGTGATGCGGCCGAGGCAGAAGTCGCCGAACAGGTACCGGCCGACGAGGTCGGGCAGCCGCGGGTCGCGGACGACGAGCCCGCCGATCACCGAGCACGCGCCGCGGGAGTGGTCGACCTCGAAGAGCGGCGGCACGAGGCCGTCACCACACGTGGCCGTCCGGTCGAACGGGAGCGTGCCCTCGAAGCAGGGCCAGCCGAAGTTCAGGCCCGACGCCCCGGGCGGGACGACGTCGATCTCCTCTCGCTCGGCGTAGCCGACGTCGCCGATGAACATGCGGCCGGTCTCGTGGTCGATCCAGAAGCGCCACGGGTTGCGGAGGCCCGTCGCCCAGATCTCCGGACGGGCGCCCTCGACGCCGACGAACGGGTTGTCGGCCGGCACTGCGTACGGCGTGCCGCCCCGGGGGTCGATACGCAGGATGTTCCCGAGGAGGTCGTCGAGCGTCTGCGCGAACGCCCCCGGCGGGTTCAGCACGCCGGAGTCGCCGTCGCCGACGGCGGCGTAGAGCATGCCGTCGGGCCCGAACTGGAGCATGCCCCCGTTGTGGTTCTCATACGGCTCGGTGATCCTGAGCAGGAGTCGCTCGCTCCCGGGGTCGAGCCGGTCCGGATCGACCTCGAAACGGCGATACTCCACGATCTCGACGTCGCCGCTGCCGCGGCGGGCGGTGTAGTAGACGTAGGCGAGGCCGCTCGTTGCGTAGTCCGGCGCGAATGCGAGGCCGAGCAGCCCGGTCTCGTTCGCGGCCTGGACGCGATCACGGATGTCGAGGAAGGGCCGTTCGAGGGTCTCTCCGTCCTTGACGACCCGGATGACTCCCGGCTGCTCGACCACGAACAGGCGATCGTCGCCCGGCGGTGCCGTGACGAGCACCGGGCGAGCGAACGCCCCGACCCGCTCCAGCTGCACGAGCCCCGTCACGTCGACGGATGGCGGTGACGGCGGCCGCGGTGGCGCAGGCGGCTTCCCGACGGAGAACACGCCCTTCATCCCGAGCTTGGCGTGCCCGGGGACCGAGCAGAGGAAAGCGAGGCGTCGCTTCTTCGGGAACCGGACGGTGAGGGTCTGCGACCGCCCCGGAGGCAAGACGCGCGTGCGCTTGCCCGCGATCACGAAGTCGTGGGGCACGGCGCCGCGGTTGCGAACGAGGAAGCGGACCGTCGTGCCGGCCGGGACGGCGCGGCGCGACAGCGCGAACGAGAAGTCCTTCGCGTCGACGCGGATCGTCACCGGCCGCGTGGTGGCGGTGTCCCCGCCGCGGGCGGCCGCCGACCAGGCGACCGCGACGACGGTCGCCGCCGCGGCCGCGACGATCACGGCGCGTCCCAGTCGCTTCGCACGGGCCCCGGTCACGGCGGCAGGCTAGCCGTGAGAACGCCCGGGACGGCGGCGAGGAACGCGTCGACGTCGGCCTGGCTACGGAGACGCACGGGCTGGAACCGGGCGAGCTGCAGCGGATAGTCCCGTCGTCGCCGACGGTGCGTGCGCAGGGCGTGGAGGACGACGGAGTCGCGGGAGAACGTCGTCCGGAGCGTCTCACGGTTCCCGTTCCAGAGCTCCTCCCCGTGGACGACGCGTCGTGTCGTGCGTGTGAGGAGCCGCGGCAGCCAGATGTGCAGCGGCAGGTCGAGCCAGACGACCGTGTCTGCGGACTCGAGGACGAGATCGCCCAGCTTGTCCCGGTACGCCCCGTCGATCACCCACGCGTCGTCGGCCACGATCGCACGGACGGCGGATGCGAGCTCGGCGGGCGTCGCCTCCGTCCAGCCGGGGCCGTGGTTGAGCGCATCGAGCTCGTGGAACGGGACACCGAGGCGCACGGCGAGCGCGTGCGCGAACGTCGTCTTGCCGTTGCCGCTCGCGGAGGCGAGCACGCAGACGCGCCTCACGTCAGCGGGCGCGCGGTGACGTGCCGCCCCCGGGCCTCGTCACGGCGAGACGAGCGCGGACGCCGGCGGCTCGCCTCGACGGAGTCTCCGTCCACCTCGACATCGTCGCAGAGCGCTCACGACCCGGGCCGCGCGGGCAGCCTGGGCCGGCCGTCTCCCCAGGCGGGAGGCGACCGCCGTGTGCGAGGATGGCGGCCGATGCGCTACGTGTACGGGTTCGAAGAGGAGGCCCCAGGGGGCCGTGAGCTGCTCGGCGGCAAGGGCGTCGGGCTCGCCGAGATGACCGCGCTCGACCTCCCCGTGCCGGCCGGCTTCACGATCACGACGGATGCGTGCCGCGCCTACACGGCAGCGGGCCGCCAGGTCCCGGACGGCCTCGACGAGGAGGTCGACGAGCACATCGTCGCTCTCGAGGAGCGGGCCGGGAAGCGGTTCGGAGACCCGCACGACCCGCTGCTCGTGTCCGTCCGCTCCGGCGCGGCGATCTCGATGCCCGGGATGATGGACACGATCCTCAACCTCGGGCTCGGCGACGTCGCCGTCGCGGGCCTCGCCGAGTCGACCGGGAACCCGCGGTTCGCCTACGACTCGTATCGCCGCCTGCTCCAGATGTACGGGGAGGTCGTCGAGGGCATCGACGGGCACCACTTCGAGAACGCGCTCACGGAGCTGAAGCGGGAGCGCGGGGTCACGCAGGACCTCGATCTCGACGCCGACGACCTCCGCGAGCTGATCGCGACGTTCGAGCAGATCTTCGCGCAGGACGCAGGCGCGCCGTTCCCGCAGGATGCGCGCGAGCAGCTGCGCCGCGCCTACCGTGCGGTCTTCGATTCGTGGGACACCCCTCGGGCCCAGGTCTACCGGCGGACGTACGAGATCCCGGACGACCTCGGCACGGCGTGCAACGTCGTGCAGATGGTGTTCGGCAACAGGGGGGAGCGCTCCGCCACCGGGGTGTGCTTCACGCGGGATCCGTCGACGGGCGAGGCCCGGCTCTACGGGGAGTTCCTCGTCAACGCCCAGGGCGAGGACGTCGTCGCGGGCATCCGCACGCCGGAGCCGATCGAGCGGATGCGCGACGTGCTGCCCGACGCCTACGACGAGCTCGTGACGACGCTCGAGCGCCTGGAGGAGCACTACCGCGACCTCCAGGACATCGAGTTCACCATCGAGGAGGGGACGCTCTACCTGCTGCAGACCCGCACCGGGAAGCGCACCGCGCGTGCGTCGCTCCGTGCCGCCGTCGACATGGTCGACGAGGAGCTCATCACCAGGGAGGAGGCGGTCGCCCGGATCGACCCGGCCCAGCTCGACCAGTTGCTCCACCCGATGATCGACCCCGACGCGGCGGTCGTGGTCGCGGCGGAGGGCCTGAACGCGTCACCGGGAGCAGCCTCGGGCGCGATCGTGCTCGACGCCGACACCGCGGAGGAGCGCGGACGCGCCGGCGACGACGTCATCCTCGTGCGCTGGGAGACCACCCCGGACGACATCCACGGCGTGATCCACGCGAAGGGGATCCTCACGGCACACGGCGGGATGACGTCGCACGCGGCCGTCGTCGCGCGCGGGATGGGCAAGCCGTGCGTGGCGGGGTGCGACGCGCTCCACATCGACGCGACGGCCGGGGTGATCCGCCTCGGCGAGCAGGAGCTCTCCGAGGGGGACGTGATCACGATCGACGGCGGCACCGGCCGCGTGATCATCGGGTCGGTGCCGCTCGTCGCGCCCTCGATCGACGAGAACTTCCGGACAGTCCTCGGCTGGGCCGACGGGATGCGCCGGCTCGGCGTGCGCGCGAACGCGGACACGCCCGAGGACGCGGCCAAGGCGCGGGAGTTCGGCGCGGAGGGGATCGGGCTCTGCCGCACCGAGCACATGTTCATGGCGCCGGAGCGGCTCCCGGTCGTGCAGCGCATGATCCTGGCCGACGCCGAGCCGGAGCGCCGGGCTGCGCTCGACGACCTGCTGCCGATGCAGCAGGCCGACTTCGAGGGCATCTTCGAGGCGATGCGCGGTCTTCCCGTGATCATCCGGCTGCTCGACCCGCCGTTGCACGAGTTCCTCCCGTCGCTCGAGGAGGCGACGAGCGACGCGATGCGGACGCGCATCCGACAGCTGCACGAGGCCAACCCGATGCTCGGCAGCCGCGGCTGCCGCCTCGGCCTCCAGTTCCCGGAGATCTACGAGATGCAGGTCCGTGCGATCGTGCGGGCGGCGAGGGCGGTCGCGGACCGCACCGGTGAGCCGCCCCTCGTCGAGATCATGCATCCGCTCGTCGGGTTCCGCGAGGAGCTGCGCCGGCTCCGGGAGCTGACGGAGGCGGTGGCGCAGGAGGAGCCGTCCGTCGCCTACCTCTGCGGAACGATGATCGAGCTGCCCCGGGCGTGCATTCGCGCCGACGAGATCGCGGAGGTGGCCGACTTCTGCTCCTTCGGCACGAACGACCTCACCCAGACCGCCCTCGGCTTCTCGCGCGACGACGCGGAGGGCAAGTTCCTCACGCACTACCTCGAGGACGGCGTGCTCGACGCGAACCCGTTCGAGACGATCGACCAGGACGGCGTCGGCGACCTGATGCGGATCGCCGTCGAGCGCGCACGGGGGACGAAGCCGGAGATCAAGCTCGGCATCTGCGGCGAGCACGGCGGCGAGCCGCGTTCGGTTGCGTTCTGCCACGAGCTCGGCCTCGACTACGTCAGCTGTTCGCCCTACCGGGTTCCGGTCGCCCGGCTGGCCGCGGCGCAGGTGGCGCTGGCGGAGGCGGGCGTGGTCGCCGTCGCGATCGGCGGCTGACACCCCCGGATCGCCCCAGGGGCCCGTCCCTGCGCCATGCGGGGATCCCCTGATCGGGTCTGCGTCGAAGCCCTGTCGCCGGGCGGAACGCCCGGCTCTACCGTGGAGCAAAGCCCTCGACAGGAGGGGTGCGTGCGGACGAGTGTGCTCGACGGGAGACGCGAGGTCGTCGACCCACAGAGGCTCGAACGGGCCGTTGCCCGCCTTCGTGAGAACCGTGTCGCGCTCCCGACGTTCGCCCAGCTCGCCGACCCGGCGCTGATCCCGGCGGCGGTGCGGGCGGCGCTGTCGGGGGTCGACCCCGACGCGGCGCACCCTCTCAACCTCTTCCGCGTGCACTGGTACAACGCCGCGAACCGGGTCGACGCGGTCGCCGTGCCCGAGCACCTCGTGCTCCCGCGCGAGCTGACGGGCGTCGACGCCCCGATCGTCGTCGTGCTCGGCGACCGGTTCCCGCTGATCGGCGCCCACAAGGTGCTCGCCGCGTACGCCTGCCTGGTGCCGCGGCTCGTCACGGGCGCGTTCGACCCCACGCACCAACGGGCGGTCTGGCCGTCCACCGGGAACTACTGCCGGGGCGGGGTGGCGATCTCGCGGCTCCTCGGCTGCCGCGGCGTCGCCGTGCTCCCGGAGGGGATGAGCCGGGAGCGCTTCGAGTGGCTCGAGCGGTGGGTGGCGGACCCCGCGGACATCGTCCGCACCCCGGGCACCGAGAGCAACGTGAAGGAGATCTACGACGCGTGCCGCGAGCTCGCCGCCGACCCCGAGAACGTCGTCCTCAACCAGTTCTCCGAGTTCGGGAACTACGTCGTCCACTACCTCGCGACCGGAGCCGCCCTGGAGGCGGTCTTCCGGCACCTGGCCGCTCGCCGGAGCGGCCTGTCGCTGCGTGCGTTCGTCGCCGCCACCGGCTCGGCCGGGACGATCGGCGCCGGCGACTACCTGAAGCAGCACCTCGGCTCGCTCACGGTCGCGTGCGAGGCCCTGGAGTGCCCGACGCTGCTGCGGAACGGGTTCGGCGAGCACAACATCCAGGGGATCGGCGACAAGCACGTGCCCCTGATCCACAACGTGATGGCGACCGACATGGTGCTCGCCGTCTCCGACCGCGCAACCGACCGCCTGGGCGTGCTCTTCGGCACGGACGTCGGTCGGTCGTACCTGGGGCGGCGCGGCGTGCCCGACGACGTGCTCGCCGCCCTGCCCTCGCTCGGGCTCTCGAGCATCTGCAACGTCCTCGGGGCGATCAAGGTCGCGAAGTACCACGACCTCGGGCCGGACGACGCCGTCGTCACCGTCGCCACCGACGGCGCGGCGCTCTACGAGAGCGAGCAACGGGCGGCGCTCGGTCGGTACTTCGGCGACGGCTTCGACGAGCTCGACGCGGCCGAGGCGTTCGGCGAGCACCTCTTGGGGACGACGACCGACAACCTCCTCGAGCTCGGGCGCACGGAGCGCGAGCGGATCTTCAACCTCGGCTACTTCACGTGGGTCGAGCAGCAGGGAGTCCCGGTCGAGGAGTTCGAGGCGCGGCGCGCCCCGGGGTTCTGGGCGACGGTCCGGGAGGCCGTCCCGGCATGGGACGAGCTCATCGACGACGTCAACGCGCGCACCGGCGTGCTCGAGGAGTCGTGAGACCGCCCGCCTCACGTCTCGTCTGTGCGGCGTGCGGCGCCGTCGTCCCCTGGTCGGAGGCGACGCCGTTCCGCTGCCCGGACGCACTGCCCGGCGACGACGTCGACCACGTCCTCCGGCGCGAGCTCGATCCGTCGACGGCCCGCTTCCCGGCGACGGACGACCCGAACCCCTACATCCGGTTTCGCTCGCTCCTCCACGCGTACCACCTGGCGCTGCGCGGCGGCCTCGGCGACGAGGCGTTCTGCGGCCTCGTCCGGGAGCTCGATGCGCGCATGGCCGACGTCGACGGCCACGGCTTCGCTGTCACGCCGTTCGCGCGCAGCCCGGGACTGAGCGCGGCCGTCGGGCTCTCCCCGCCGGGCGGCGTCTGGGTGAAGGACGAGACGGGCAACGTGTCGGGGTCGCACAAGGCCCGGCATCTCTTCGGGGTGCTGTTGCACCTCGAGGTCGCGGAGCGGCTCGGGCTCGCCGATCCGTCCCGTCGGCGGGAGCTCGCGATCGCGAGCTGCGGGAACGCCGCACTCGCCGCCGCCGTCGTCGCGCGCGCGGGCGGGCGCACGCTGCGCGTCTTCGTCCCGTCCGACGCCGATCCCGTCGTTCTCGACCGCCTCGAGCAGCTCGGTGCCGTGATCGTCGTCTGCCCGCGCGACGGCCGGCCCGGCGACCCTGCCTACCGCCGCCTCCTGGAGGCGCTCGACGAGGGAGCCGTGCCCTTCACGTGCCAGGGGAACCTGAACGGCCTCGCCGTCGAGGGGGGAGAGACGCTCGGCTGGGAGATCGCCGCCTCCGGCGTCGCCGTCGACCGACTCGTCGTCCAGGTGGGCGGCGGTGCGCTCGCGAGCGCCTGCGTGCACGCGCTCGCCGAGAGCGTCGAGCTGGGTGCGCTCCCGGCCTCGCCACGCATCGACACGGTGCAGACGGAGGGGGCATGGCCGCTGAAGCGCGCATTCGACGCCGTCCGTGCGAGGGGCCCGACGGCGGAGGCGCTCCGCTTCGCGGCCCGGCACCGCTCGCAGTTCATGTGGCCGTGGGAGGTCGAGCCGCGCAGCGTCGCGCACGGGATCCTGGACGACGAGACGTACGACTGGCTGGCCGTCGTGGAGGGGATGCTCGCCACCGGCGGCCGCCCCCTCGTCGTCGACGAGGAGACGCTCCGGCGCGCCAACGCGCTCGCGCTGGAGGCGACCGGGATCGCCGTCGACCACACGGGATCGGCGGGTCTCGCCGGGCTGCTCGCCCTGTCGCGAGCGGGCGAGCTCGCCGCCGACGAGCGCATCGCAGTGCTGTTCACGGGGGCCGTGAGATCGGCTCCCGAGGGAAGGAGCAACGAGAATGAGGAGCTTCCTCGGACGAGACATCCTGTCGCTCAAGGGCTTTGAGCGCGCCGAGTTCGAGCACGTGTTCGACGTCTGCGACGAGCTGGCGCCGATCGCGAGGCGTCGCCGGAACGCCGACCTGCTCGCGCACAAGACCCTCCTGACCGCCTTCTACCAGCCGAGCACCCGCACGCGACTGGCGACGGAGGCCGCGATGCACCGGCTCGGAGGGCACGTCCTCGGCTTCTCCGACGCGAAGATGACGCGGGCCGGCGACTTCTACCAGGAGTCGATCAAGGACACCGTGCACATGCTCGAGTACTACGGCGACGTCATCGCGATGCGCCACTTCGAGCAGGGGGCGCCGGCCGAGGCGGCGCGGTGGGCGTCGGTGCCGGTGATCAACTGCGGCGACGGCTGGGGCGAGCACCCGACGCAGGTGCTGACCGACCTCTACACGACGAGGTGCGAGCTCGGCACGGTCGACGGCGTCACGTTCCTCCTCGTGGGCGACATGCGCATGCGGACGATGCACTCGATCCTCTACGCGCTGTCCCAGTTCGACGCCCAGGCCTACGTGGTCGGGCCGCCGGACATGTCGCTCCTGCCCGAGTTCAAGGCGGAGCTCGACGCCCTCAGCGTCCGCTACCGGGAGGCCGAGTCGGTGGCGGAGGTGATCGCGGAATGCGACGTCGTCTACATGGAGCCGGTCGTCCAGCCCGACTACACGAAGTCGCGCGACGAGCGTGGCGACGTCGTCGGGACGACGCCCGAGGCCTACCGCGTGACGCGCGAGCTCCTCCGCGAGCGCGCGAAACCGGGAGCGATCGTGCTGCACAGCCTGCCGCGGATGGACGAGCTCCCGGAGGACGTGGACGCGACGCGTCACGCCCGCTACTGGCAGGAGGCGTTCAACGGCGTCGTGATGCGGATGGCCCTCCTCGCGCTCGTCCTCGGGGCGATGGAGTAGCGATGGAGTTCACCCTCAACGGTGCCCAGGTGGTCGTCGAGCCCCGGGGGCAGAGCCTGCTCGAGGTCCTCCGGGACGACCTGGGGCTACGGTCGGTCAAGGACGGCTGCGCCCCCGAAGGCTCGTGCGGGGCGTGCACGGTGATCGTCGACGGCCACGCGGTCGTCTCCTGCGCCCAGAAGGCGACACGGTTCGAGGGCAAGCGGGTCGTCACGCAGGAGGGCCTGACGGAGGCCGACCGCCGGCTCTGGGCGGAGTCGTTCGCCTCCGCCGGCGCGTCGCAGTGCGGCTTCTGCTCGCCCGGAATCGTGATGAAGGCCGAGGCCCTGCTGGCGAAGCATCCCGATCCGACGCGCGACGAGATCACCCGTGCGCTGCTCGGAAACCTCTGCCGCTGCACCGGGTACACGAAGGTCGTCGAGGCGATCGAGCGTGCAGCAGCGGTTCGGCGGGGCGCCGAGCCCGCCGCCGGCCCCGCCGAGGGGGGAGGAGGCGTCGGGGCGCGTGCCCCGCGCTACCTCGCAGACGGGCTCGCGCTCGGAGATACGCCGTTCGTGGGAGACATGACCGTCCCCGGCATGCTCCACGGGGCGCTCCGCTTCGCCGACCATCCACGCGCCCGGGCGCTGCGGATCGACGTCGCCCGCGCGGTGGCGTACCCGGGCGTCGTCGCCGTGGTGACCGCTGCGGACGTGCCCGGCGAGCGCCTGCAGGGGCCGCTGAAGAAGGACCGGCCGCAGCTCGTCGCGGAGGGTGAGACGACGCGCACGGTCGGTGACGTGCTCGTCGCGATCGCCGCCGAGACGCGTCACGCGGCACGGGAGGCGGCGCTGCTCGTCGACGTCGAGTACGAGGTGCTCGCGCCCGTCACCGATCCCTTCGCGGCGATCACGGACGGGGCGCCGCCGCTCCACCCGGGCGGGAACGTCCTCTCCGTCTCGACGGTACGGCGCGGCGACGTCGACGAGGCGCTCGAGCGGGCCGCCCACGTCGTGACCGAGACGTTCCGCACGCAGTTCGTCGAGCACGCGTTCCTCGAGCCGGAGTCGACGCTGGTGGTGCCCGGGGCCGACGGCTCCGTGCGCGTGTTCTCGCAGGGCCAGGGGGCGTGGGAGGACCGGCGGCAGATCGCGTCCTTCCTCGGGCTCCCCGAGGACGGCGTCCGCGTGACGCAGGTGCCGACGGGCGGGGCGTTCGGGGGGAAGGAGGACCTGAGCGTCCAGTGCCACGCCGCGCTGCTCGCGACGGCCACCGGCCGTCCCGTCTCGCTGACGCTGAGCCGACGCGAGAGCCTCCGCTTCCACCCGAAGCGCCACGCGATGTGGATGGAGTACACGGTCGGCTGCGACGCGGACGGCCGCCTGCTCGGCCTGCGGGCGCGGATCGTCGGCGACACCGGCGCCTACGCGAGCGTCGGCGACAAGGTGCTCGAGCGGGCTGCCGGGCACGCCTGCGGCCCCTACGTCGTGCCGAACGTCGACGTCGAGGCGACCGCCGTCTACACGAACAACCCCCCGTGCGGGGCGATGCGGGGCTTCGGCGTGAGCCAGTCGAACTTCGCGGTGGAGGGCATGCTCGACCGCCTCGCCGACGAGGTCGGCGTCGACGGCTGGGAGATCCGCTGGCGGAACGCGCTCGACGTCGGCGACCGCACCGGCACGGGGCAGAAGCTCGGCCCGGGAGTGGGCCTGAAGAAGACGCTGCTGGCCGTACGGGACGCGTACCGGGACGCGGCGTTCGCGGGCATCGCCTGCGGCCTCAAGAACACCGGGATCGGGAACGGCGTCCCCGAGCGGGGTCGGGCGATCCTGCGGCCCGAGGCCGACGGCTCGCTCACGCTGCTGCACTCGTGGACGGAGATGGGGCAGGGCGTGCACACGATCCTGCGCCAGCTCGTCTGCGAGGAGCTCGGCGTCGCGCCGGAGCAGGTCCGGGTCGTCGTCGACACCGAGCGCGAGCTCGACACGGGCCTCACGACCGCCTCGCGCTCGACGGTGCTCGGGGGCAACGCCGTTCTCGCCGCCGCCCGGAGGCTTCGGGACGCGCTCGACGGGCGGCCGCTCGAGGCGCTCGCCGGGGAGGAGATCGAGGGCGAGGTGCTCGTCGACTGGACGACCCCGAACGACGCCGACGAGCCCGTCACGCACCTCGCGTACGGCTGGGCGACGCAGGTGGTGATCCTCGACGACGACGGCCGCCTCGCGAAGGTGATCGCCGCACACGACGTCGGGCGCGCGATCAACCCGATGCTCGTCGAGGGCCAGATCGAGGGCGGCGTGCACATGGGCCTCGGCCAGGCGTTGTCCGAGGAGTTCGTGGTCGACGGCGGCGTGCCGGTCACCGAGACCCTGAAGTCGCTCCACATCGTCCCGCCGACCGGGATGCCGCCGGTCGAGTGCATCCTCGTCGAGGAGCCGCAGCCCGAAGGCCCCTTCGGGGCGAAGGGCGTCGGTGAGGCCTCGATGGTGCCGACCGCCGCGGCGGTCGCCGGCGCGCTCCACGCGTTCGACGGCGTCCGGCGCTCCCGGCTGCCGATGAAGGACTCGCCGGCCGCGCGGGCCGCCGTGCCGCACCTCGTCCGCGTCGGAGGGAAGAGATGATCCTCTCGGGCGCCACCGTCGTGGCGTCGCTCGACCCCGTGCGCGTCACGGAGGCCGACCTCCACGTCGTCGCGGGGCGCGTCGCAGACTCCGGCGGGGGCGCACGGCGCGACTGCTCCGGCTGCCTCGTCGTGCCCGGCAACGTCTGCGGCCACACCCACCTCTACTCGGCGCTCGCCCGGGGCATGCCCTACGACCTCGCGCCGCCACAGGACTTCCTGCAGATCCTCCAGCGCATCTGGTGGCGGCTCGACCGGGCGCTCGACGAGGACGCCGTCCGCGCGTCGGCCCTCGTCGGCGGGATGGAGGCCCTGCTCTCCGGGACGACCACCCTGGTCGACCACCACGCGTCCCCGAACGCGATCGACGGCTCGCTCGACGTCCTCGAGGAGGCGCTCCGCTCACTCGGCGTGCGCTCCGTGCTCTGCTACGAGACCTCCGATCGGGACGGCCCCGAGCGCGCCCGGGCCGGCCTGGCCGAGAACCGTCGGTTCGCCGCGCGCGTCCGGACGGAGACGCCGCCCCTGGCCAGGTCGCTGATCGGCGCGCACGCCTCGTTCACGCTCGGCGACGAGACGCTCGCCGCGTGCGCGGATGCGGCGCGTGCGCTCGCGACCGGGCTCCACGTCCACGCCGCGGAGGACGCGGTCGACGAGCGCGACGCGCTTGCGCTCCACGGCCGCCGGGTCGCGGAGCGTCTCGCCGAGGCCGGGGCGCTCGACGACCGGACGCTCCTGGCGCACGGCGTGCATCTCGACGACGACGAGATCGCGATCGTCGGCGAGGCGGGGGCGTGGGTGGCCCACAACGCACGCTCGAACATGAACAACGCGATCGGGCGGGCACGGATCGGGGCGCTCGGCCGGCGTGTGGCGCTGGGCACGGACGGCATCGGTGCCGACATGTTCGAGGAGTCGCGGACGGCGTACTTCCGCCTCCGCGAGGACGATCCGGGCGCAGGCGCCGACTGGCCGCTGGAGCGGCTCGCACAGGGGGCCAGCCTCGCCGCCTCGGTCTTCGACGAGCCCGCGCTCGGCACGCTCCACGTCGGGGCGCCCGCCGACCTCGTCGTGCTGGACTACGCGGCGCCCGCGCCGCTCGACGAGCGCAGCTTCTCCGGGCACTGGGTCTTCGGGCTCTCGTCGCGAGCCGTCCGCGACGTGATGGTGGCCGGTGAATGGGTCGTCCTCGACCGACGCCTGACGCGCGTCGACGATCAGGAGCTGGCGGCCGCCGCACGCGTCGCGGCAGCGAGGCTCTGGGAGCGGATGGACGGGATCGGCGCGCACGATTTCGAGCCGAAAGGAGGCCGGCGATGACGATCGCCACCGGAGAGCGCGTCGCGCTCTACCTACAGGACAAGCACCCGATCCGTGACGGGATGCGCTACGCGCAGCTCGCGGAGGCCTGCGGGTTCGAGGCCGTCTGGCAGGCCGAGAGCCGGCTCGTACGCGAGGCGACCGTCCCGATGGCCGCCTTCGCGGCGGTCACCGAGCGCATCGGCATCGGATCGGGCGTGGTCAACACCTGGACCCGGAACGTCGGGCTCCTCGCCGCGACGTTCTCGACCCTCGACGACCTCGCGCCCGGCCGGATCACGCTCGGCCTCGGCGCGTGGTGGGACCCGCTGGCGTCGAAGGTCGGGATCCACCGGCGGCGCCCCGTCCAGGCGATGCGCGAGCTCGTCGAGGTCACGCGGCGGCTGCTCGCGATGGAGCGTGTCACCTACCACGGCGAGTTCGTCGACGTCGACGAGATCGAGATCGACATCGTCCACGGTGACCGCTCGCCCAAGGACGTCCCGATCTACATCGCGGCGACGACCGGCATGAGGATGATGGAGCTCGCCGGCGAGATCGGGGACGGCGTCCTCCTCAACTACCTCGTCGGCCCGGAGTACAACCGGACCGCGATGGAGCACCTCGCGATCGGGGCGGAGCGGGCCGGCCGCTCCCTCGACGACGTCGACCGCCCGCAGCTCGTCGTCTGCTCGCTCGACGACGACCGCGCGCTCGCCCTCGACCGGGCCCGGGAGCTCGTCACGCAGTACCTCGGCCAGCAGCCGCACATCGGCAAGGCGAGCGGCGTCGACGCATCGCTCCTCGAGGAGATCGGCCGGATCCTGACCTGGCCCGCGACCCCGGAGCAGATCGAGCGCGCGATGACGCTCGTCCCCGACGACGTCGTGCAGCTGATCACGGCGTCGGGAACCGTGGACGACTGCCGCGCGAAGGTGGACGAGTACGTCGCGGCAGGCTGCACCTGCCCGGTGCTCTACCCGCTCGGCGACGACGTGCCGGCGATGATCGAGGCGTTCGCCACCGTCGGTGTCCGATGAGCGACGTCCCGCAGGCACCGACGAAAGCGAGGTTGTGATGCACGTGGCGATCGACCGTACGGCACTCGTCGGCCGCGACTTCATCGAGACCCTCGACTGGACGGTCGAGGAGATCGACGAGGCGCTCGCCGTCTCCGGCGAGCTGAAGGCGGCCTTCAGGAACGGGGAGCCGCACCGGCTCCTGCCCGACAAGACGCTGTTCATGCTCTTCCTCGACAAGTCGACGCGGACGCGGAACGCGTTCGAGTCCGGGATGACGCAGCTCGGGGGCCACGCGATCTACCTCGACGCCGAGAAGACGCAGGTGGCGCACGGCGAGAGCCCCAAGGACATGGGCGTGATCCTGTCCCGGTACGGC
Source organism: Gaiella sp. (assembly GCF_057140465.1). Taxonomy (NCBI): domain Bacteria; kingdom Bacillati; phylum Actinomycetota; class Thermoleophilia; order Gaiellales; family Gaiellaceae; genus Gaiella; species Gaiella sp. The sequence goes on along the minus strand of NZ_DBNHWK010000091.1, from coordinate 15,852 downwards.
CACGGGCTCGCCATCCGCCACGACCTCGCCCCGTACGAGGGCAACGCGTGGATGCGCGAGATCGCCCGCTGGGCGGACATCCCGGTGATCAACCTCCAGTGCGACGTCGACCATCCGACGCAGACGATCGCCGACCTGATGACGCTGCGCGAGCACCGGGGCACCGACCTGCGGGGGCTGCGCGTCGCCGTCTCGTGGGCGTACGCGCCGTCCTACGCGAAGCCGCTGTCGGTGCCGCAGGGGCTGGCGACGCTGCTGCCCCGGTTCGGGATCGACGTCGTGATCGCGCACCCGCCGGGGTTCGAGCTGATGCCCGAGGTGATGGAGCGGGCGGAGGCCGCCGCTGCCGCCGCGGGGACGACGATCACGGTCACGCACGACATGGACGAGGCGTTCGCCGACGCCGATGTCGTGTACCCGAAGTCCTGGGGCCGCCTCGACGCGTTCCGGGACGAGGCGACGGCGCTCGCCGAGTCCGGTGCGTTCCGTGACTGGATCTGCGATGCGCGCCGCATGTCCCTCGCGAAGTCGGACGCCCTGTACATGCACTGCCTCCCGGCCGACCGCGGGAGCGAGGTCACGGACGACGTGATCGACGGGCCGCACTCCGTCGTCTACGACGAGGCGGAGAACCGGATGCACACCGGCAAGGCGCTGATGGCCCTGACGATGGGCGGGTTCGGCGGATGACGGGTGCGCGTGCGCAGCCGCGACGCCGGCTCGTCGTCGCCCTCGGCGGGAACGCCCTCCTGCGCCGTGGGGAGCCCCTGACCGCAGACGTGCAGCGGGCCCATGCGGGCGAGGCGATGGAAGCCGTGGCCGACCTCGCGCAGGAGTTCGACGTCGTGCTCACGCACGGCAACGGGCCGCAGGTCGGGCTGCTCGCGCTGCAGTCGTCGGCCTACACCGACGTCCCGCCGTACCCGCTCGACGTCCTCGGAGCGGAGAGCGAGGGGATGATCGGCTACGTGCTCGAGCAGGAGCTCCGCAACCGCCTGCCGGGCCGGAACGCGGTCACGGTCCTCACGCAGGTCGTCGTCGACCGGGGCGACCCGGCGTTCACGACGCCGACGAAGCCGATCGGGCCCGTGTACACCGAGGAGCAGGCGCGCCTGCTCGAGCGCGAGCGAGGCTGGGCGGTCGCGGCGGACGGTGAGCACTTCCGCCGGGTCGTCGCGTCCCCGGAGCCGCTGCGAATCGTGGAGCTCGCGGCGATCCGGCTCCTCGTCGACGCCGGCGCGATCGTCGTCTGCACCGGCGGCGGCGGAATCCCCGTCACGGTCGACGGTGCCGGGGCGCTGCGCGGCGTCGAGGCGGTGATCGACAAGGACCTCGCCGCGGAGCTCCTCGCCCGGAGCCTCGAGGCGGACGTGCTCGTGATGCTCACCGACGTCGGTGCGGTGATGCGCGGATGGGGCACGCCGCGCGCCCGACCGATCGAGCGGGCGACCCCGTCGGAGCTCCGGCGCATGCGGTTCGCGAACGGGTCGATGGGGCCGAAGGTCGAGGCGGCCTGCCGCTTCGTCGAGCGGACGGGCGGCGTCGCCGCGATCGGCGCCCTCGCCGATGCATCGCTCATCCTCGCCGGCGCCGCCGGCACGACGGTGACACCCGATGTCGCTGCCTGAGCCCACCGAGCTGCTCGCCCGCCGACCCGCCGTCGCGCGGGGCGACGCCGAGGCCGACCTCGTGATCCGCGGCGGTCACGTCTTCTCCGTGTTCACCCGTGAGTGGCTGGAGGGGGACGTCGCGATCGTCGACGGCACGATCGCAGGGCTCGGGGCCTACGAGGCGGCGGAGACCGTCGACGCGACCGGGCGATTCGTCGTCCCCGGGTTCATCGACGCGCATCTCCATCTCGAGTCGTCGAAGCTGCTCGTCGACGAGTTCGCGCGCCTCGTCCTCCGCTTCGGCACGACGGCCGTCGTCGCGGATCCGCACGAGATCGCCAACGTGCTCGGCACCGACGGCGTGCACTGGCTGATCGACGCCTGCGATGCGCTGCCCCTCGACGTCTACTTCATGGCCTCGTCGTGCGTTCCCGCGTCGGGCTTCGAGTCACCGTGGCGCACGCTGACGATCGGCGACCTCGAGGGGCTGCTCCACCGCCACCGCGTCCTCGGGCTCGCGGAGATGATGAACTTCCCGGGTGTCGTCCGCGGGGCTCCCGCGGAGCTCGCGAAGCTCGCGCTCGCCCGGCACGTCGACGGGCACGCTCCCGGGGTGCGCGGACGCGAGCTGAATGCCTACGCCGCGGCCGGGATCCGATCGGATCACGAGGCGTCGACGATCGAGGAGGGCCGGGAGCGCCTCCGGGCGGGCCTCTGGCTCCTCATCCGAGAGGCCTCGGCGGCGCGGAACCTCCGTGCCCTCCTGCCGCTCGCGCTCGAGTACGGCCCCGCGCGGATCGCGTTCTGCACCGACGACCGGGAGCCCGAGCACATCGCCGACGACGGGCACGTCAACGCGATCGTCCGCGATGCGGTCGCCCTCGGGCTGCCCGCCGAGGACGCGCTCGTGATGGCGACGCACAACCCGGCGCTCTATCACCGACTCGACCGTCTCGGCGCGATCGCTCCGGGATACCGGGCGGACGTCCTCGTGCTCCCCGACCTGGAGCGGTTCGTCCCCGATCTCGTGTTGCTCGCGGGCGCACCGGTCGGTGAGATCCCACACGTCGCCGTGCCCGACTGGGTGACGCACTCGATGCACCTCGGCGCCGTGGCGCCCCGGGACTTCGCCGTGCCGTGGACGGGCGGTCGTGCACGCGTGATCGGCCTGATTCCCGGGGAGATCGTCACCGCGTCGCTCGAGGAGGAGTTGCCGGCGGAGGATGGGGTGGCCGTCGCGGACACCACACGCGACCTCGCGAAGATCGCCGTGCTCGAGCGGCACCTGGGGACGGGCCGCATCGGCCTCGGCTTCGTCCGGGGCTTCGGGATCCGGCGCGGCGCGTTCGGTGCGACGTTCGCCCACGACGCCCACAACGTGATCGTCGTCGGGGTCGACGACGAAGCGATGGCGATCGTCGTCGAGCGGCTCCGTGCGCTCGGCGGTGGCCTCGTCGTCGCGGACGGCGAGCGCGTGCTGGCGGAGTTGCCGCTGCCCGTGGCGGGGCTGCTCTCCGATCGGCCGCTGCACGACGTCCTCGCCGCGAGCCGCGAGGTCAACGCCGCGGTCGTCGGCCTCGGCGTCACGTGCCCGTCGCCGCTCCAGGTGCTGGCGTTCCTCGCGCTCTCGGTGATCCCCTCGCTCAAGATCACCGACCACGGCCTCCTCGACGTCGATCGAGGCGAGCTCGTGCCGCTCGCGGCCGAGCCGCGCGTCACGGCGGAGCCGGGCGCGGGGAGGACGTCTCCTGCGCCGGTCACCGCGCAGCGCTGACCAGCGAACGACCGGGGAGTGCCGTCGTGCGGAGTGTCAGGCGTCGCGCCGGGTCACGGGGACGGCGAAGACGAGGGTGTTTCCGAGGTATCGGCGCCGATCGGCGTCGTAGGCCCCGCCGCACGTGACGAGCGTCAGCAGGGGCCGGCCGTCGGTCGCGAAGATGCGGGCCGGCAGCGCGTCCTTGCCGACGAGCCGGCGCGCGACGACACGGAAGGCCGTCGAGGTGCCGTCGCCGTAACGGACGAGTACCCGGTTCCCGGGCTGCAGCGTGGAGAGCCGGAAGAACACGGCCCGACCCTCCCCGTAGTCGACGTGGCCGGCGATCACGGCCGAGCCCGCGCGCCCCGGTGACGCCCCGAACCGGTACCAGGCGGCAGTCGCATTGTCGGGGGGGAGCTCCATCTCGCCCGTCGAGCGGTCGACCCCGACCGGCACCACCGGCGCGTCGACCTCGAGCGCGGGAATGCGGAGCGAGACGGGCACGGGGGCCGTGGGGCTCCGCAGGTCCTCGATCCGCGCGCTCCGGACCGGGACGACGACGGCCGGGGCCCGCGCGGCGGCGCGGCGGGCCGCGAAGCGCGGGCGGCTCGTCTTCGGCGGAGGGGAGAGGGCGGGCGAGGCGTCCAGGCCCAGGCCCTTCAGTGAGCCGGCGGAGGTGTCGGGCCGCGTCGTCAGCCACCAGGCGGGGATCGCGACGAGCGTCGCGACGCTGGTGACGAGGAGCAGGACGAGTGCGTGCCGTCTCATGGCGGGTGATGTGCGGCGGGGGCGCGAGGCCCCCGCCGCTGATCGTACGACTAGCGCCGCGAACGGGCGAGCGCGAGCCCGGACGTGACGACGCCGACCGCTGCGATCGAGAGCATCGCGATCACCCAGGTCGGGAGCCCACTCGAGCTCGAGGCGAGGCCAACGGTGCCGGACGGGACGCCGGACGGCGAGCCACCGAGGCCCGAGATCGTCTGCACGAGGACGTTCAGGTTGCCGTCCTGCAGCGATCCGACGGCGTACGCGATGTAGGCCGTGCCGGCGTCGAGGCTGAGGTCGACGGGCCCGATCACGGGATCGGTCGTCCCCGTGGCTGCCACGGACACCGAGTAGGTGCCGGCCGGGACGTCGGCGGACTGCTCGTCCGGGTTCGCGAGATTCGTGAAGACCGCCGAGCCGTCCGCGAGCACGTCCACGCTGGGAGCGGCGGCGGTGTGACGCACCGTCAGGCGCGCGTCGCCGGCCGCGACGGTGCTCGTGTCGTTGGCGAAGACGGAGAGCGTCGGGTTTCCGTTCGCGTCGAGATGGGCGACGATCGACGCGTTCGTGTCGTCGGCCACGCTCGCGCTCCCGGAGAGCGCCGGCTCGGAGTCGGCCGGGGCGCCCGCGGGGCGAATGTCGAGCTGGTAGTCACCCGCCGGGAGGTCGATCGGGTCGGTGATCGTCTCGAACTCGAAGCCCTCGAGGGTGAGCTCACCGTTCACGTAGACGTCGACCGTGAGGTCGGGGACGCCGTGCACGACGGTGACCTTGGCGGCGTGGGCGATGCCCGCGACCGCGAGCGATGCGAACGCTCCGACGGTGATCAGGAGCAGTAGGCGCTTCATGATTCCTCCTAGCGTGTGATGACTGCCTCGCGCCGACCCTACCATTTCTGTACATGTTATGTCGAGTTTTAGGAGCGACCCTCACCCGGGCGTCCGGCTCCCTCGCACCCGGCTGATCGTCAGCAGGACGCGATGTGATTGTGCGGCTTGGTACCTGTTGACTATCCAGCGAGACGGTCTGATAATGAACCTGAAGATAGATTCATGTGTATCGACAGGAGCTATGGGTAGCAGCGCCCGCAGGCGAACGCCGGCTGCGAGGGGACTTGGCCGCTGGCGTCGATCATGCCTCGAGCAGACCTCGAGCGTGCGTTGCGAGGGTGCGCGCACGGCCGGTGGCCATCCTCGCAGCGCCTCGCAGGCGCGGGCGCTCCGAGTCGTGCGACGGTGGACGCTCGCAGCGCTCGCGCTCGTTGTTCCTCTCCTCGCGGCAGCCGGTGCGGCCGATGTATCGGCGGCGACGTCGATACGCCCGGCGCCGGGCACGCCCGATCCGAGGGCGATGGTCCTCACGAGCGGGGATCTCGGTCGCGCAAGCGTGAAGATGCAGCGGTACTTCGAGGATCCGGACTTCCCGTCCGTGATCTCGTACGAGCGGGAGTTCGAAGAGGGGACGTCCGGCTCCACACGGCTGCTGTACGTGGACAGCATGGCCGAGGTGGGCACGACCGCGGCGACGACGAAGCGGTTCCTCGGCTCGCTCAGAGCGTTCCTTGCGTCGAAGGAGGCCCGTCGGTTCATCGCCGAGTCCTTCGAGGAGGACATCGCGAGCGACGGGGTGATCTCGAACCTCCAGGTCCGACGTCCGCGCGATCTCGGAGCCGGCCCCGGCTCCTTCGACGTCCTCGTCACCGCCCGCATCCTCGGGCTCAGAACCGATCTCCATGTGGCCTGGTTCCGCGTCGAGCGCGTGCTCGGCTTCGTGAGCGCGGTCGGCGAGCCGGGAAGCCCCGTGACGCTTCCGGTGGTCAGGCGCCTGGCAAGGATCTCGGTCGCGCGCATGATCGCCGAGCTGGCACCTCGGAACACAGGACTTCCCACTGTCTCTGGGGCTTCCGCCGTCGGGCAGACGCTGACCGCGTCCAGTGGAAGCTGGTCGGGCAGCCCGACGCAGTTCGCCTACCAGTGGCAGCGCTGCGACGCGGCCGGTGCCGCGTGCACAGGGGTCCCCGGCGCCACCGGCCAGGCATACGTCGTCGCCGAGACCGACTTCGGATCGACGCTCCGCGTCGCTGTGACCGCGCGGAACTCGGTGGGTGGGACGGTGGCGACGTCCGCTCCCACGAGCGTCGTCTCCGGATTCGTCGACACCTTCACCGGTGATCGCGTGAGCCCGTTCTGGTCATTGACCACGAGCGGGTCGGGCCCGACGATCGTCCAGGCCAACGGGCAGCTCGAGGTCACGCTTCCCGCGGGGACGTCGCTCGGGTCAGATGGCTACGCGAACGCGTCTGCTCTCACGACGTGCCGGTTCCCAGGCGACTTCGACATCCAGGTCGACTACCGGCTGCTCTCCGGCCTGCTTCCGACCGACAGGATCACCGTCGGGCTCGACGCAGCAGAATTCACAGGAGAAGGCTACAGCGGCCAACACGGCCTGTTCGTACACAACGCCGGCGGGAACAACCACGGCATCGCCACGCACTTCCCTCACCCCGGCGTCTACGGCCCCCCCTACAACGACTTCGTCCCGGACACCTCACAGTCGGGGACGCTCCGCCTCGTCCGCACGACCACGGCCGGCGTCACGAGGGTGACCGCCTCCCGGCTCCACGGTGCTCCGTGGTCGTTCACGAGCCTCCCCTACGCCGCTCCATCGAGTCAAGCGGCAAGGCTCTCCGTCTGGACGAATCGCGCGCCGTTCTCCGCCCCGGTCAAGGTCGCGTTCGACAACTTCAGGATCAACGGCGGCGCGATCAGCTGCCCGCCCGGCTGACCTGCCACGGTTCGTTCCAAGCGGTACGTGCGGTAGCCGCCGAATACGGTGGCGGGATCCACGCCTACAAGCCGTAGTTCCCCACGCGGATCCAGGCGGCCACGACGCTGACGGCGGCGATCGCGACCACGATCGCCGGGCCGAGCCACGGCGACATGCCGCGCGTCCGGACGAGCGCGAACGTCGCGAGGATCCCGGCGACGAGGCCGCCGAGATGGCCGCCGATCGAGATGTTGGGGATCGTGAAGGTCAGCGCGAGGTTGATCACGATCAGCCCCATCGCCTGGCCGGCGAGCGAGCCCGTCGCGTGGTACTCGAGGATCATCAACGCGCCCATGATCCCGAAGATCGCCCCCGACGCCCCGACCGTGATCGCGAACGCGGAGCTGAAGATGAGCGCGCCGGCCGATCCTGCGAGACCCGCCGCGAAGTACACGAGCACGAAGCGCCAGGTGCCGATCGCCTGCTCGACGATCGAGCCGAGCCAGTAGAGCGCGAGCGTGTTGAAGCCGAGGTGGAGCAGGCTCGCGTGGAGGAACATCGCCGTGATCAGGCGCCACCACTCGCCGTCCGAGACGAGTACGCCGACGAGCGCGCCCTTCTCGAACATCGTCCCGCCCGGGGAGGAGATGCCGCCCCCCTGGAACACCGTGACGACGTAGACGAAGACGTTGATGCCGACCAGGGTCATCGTCGCGGGCGCGACGAGCCCGCCCACCCGGCGTCCTGCAGCCTGCGCGGTGCGTGTCGGCGCCGGTGCCTTGCCGGGGCCGACGCTCGCGTGGTCGGGACAGCGGATCCCCACCGGCGCGAAGGTCATGCAGTCCTCGCAGATCGGTCGGCCGCACTCGGAGCAGGAGACGTAGGTCTCCCGATCCGGGTGCCGATAGCAGCGTTCGGCTTCCGTCATGTCCGTGGAGGTGTCAGGCCATCGCGTGCGCTCGGAGCGGGGAGGGAGCGAGCCGGTGATGGCGAGCGCCCGTCGTGCCACCAGCGTACGGGGTGCAGCGGTCGTCCCCCGATGCCGGGACGGAGCCCGGGACGAGCCGGCGAGCGGTACCGGTCATTCGACTAGCGTACCGGCGTGCGCGTCGACGTCGCCTTCACGCCGGATGTCGCCGCGGCGGCGCCCACCGGCGTCGTGGTCGACGTGATCCGGGCGACGTCGACGATCTGCCAGGCGCTCGACAGCGGCTACGAGCGCGTGCTGTGCGCGGCCGAGGTCGAGGACGCTCGCCGGCTGCGGGACGAGCTCGAGGGCGTCACGCTCGGCGGAGAGCGGCTCGGCGTCCGGATCGACGGCTTCGATCTCGGGAACTCGCCGCAGGAGTACCTGGAGCCGCGCTCACCGGTGCTCTCGATGTCGACCACGAACGGGACGCGGGCGATCGTCGCCGCCGTGGAGCGATGCGACCGCGTGCTCGTCGCGTCGCTCCTCAACCTCGACGCCGTCGTCGCCGCAGCCGCCGAGCCCGGCGAAGACGTGGTCGTGGTCTGCGCCGGGGTCAAGGGCGCGTTCGCCCTCGACGACGCCTACGTCGCGGGACGCATCGCAGAGGGGCTCGGCTGCGAGCGCACGGACGCCGCCGAGGCCGCCGTCCGTCTCGTCTCGACCTACGCGAGCGCGGAGGAGGCGTTCCGGCAGTCGCGCAGCGGGCGCAACCTGATCGCGCACGGGCCCGAGCTCGAGGCCGACATCCCGCGGTGCGCCCGGGAGAGCGTGCTCACCGTGGTGCCGAGGTTCACCTCGATGCACGGCGTCGCGGCCGAGGTCCGCCTCTGAGGCCGTGCGCGTCGCCGTCGTCCTCTTCACGCGCGACCTCCGGGTCGACGACCACCCTGCTCTCGTCGCGGCCGCCGAGGCGGCCGACGCGGTGCTCCCGCTGTTCGTGGAGGACGACGGGATCCGCGCGACGCGGTACGGAGGCGCTCCGGGCCGGCGCGCGTTCCTCGAGCAGGCGCTCGTCGACCTCGACCGGTCGCTTCGCGAGCTCGGCGGCGGGCTCGTGCTGCGTCGAGGGGACGTCGTCGCCGAGACCGTCCGCCTCGCACGCGAGGTCGGCGCCGAGGCCGTCTACGCGTCGGCGGACGTCAGCCCGTACGCGCGCCGGCGTGAGGACCGGCTCGCCCGCGAGCTCGACCTGCGCCTCGTCAACGGCCACTTCGTCGTCCCCTCGGGCGAGGTGACGCCGGGCGGCGGCGACCACTACCAGGTCTTCTCCGCCTACCACCGCGCATGGCAGCAGGTGCCCATGGGCGACCCGCTGCCGCCACCGGCCCGCCTGCGGCTGCCCGACGGGGTCGCGCCGACGCCGCCGCCTTCCCCCGGCACCGGTGCCGGCGCCTTCACCGGTGGGGAGCGGGCAGGGCGCGCCCGGGCGGCGCGGTGGTTGGACGAGCACCTCGGCGGGTACGGGACCGGGGGGCACGACGACCTCGGCGGCGACGTGACCTCGCGCCTGTCGCCGTACCTCCATTTCGGCTGCGTCTCCGCGCGCGCCCTCGCCGTCGAGGCCGACGGCCGCACCGGTGATGCGTTCGTGCGCCAGCTCTGCTGGCGGGACTTCTACGCCCAGCTCCTCTGGGCGAACCCGCACACCCAGGTCGACGACCTCCGCTCACGTGGCGACCGCTGGCTCGACGACCCGGAGTCGCTCGCGGCGTGGCGCGAGGGGATGACGGGCTACCCGCTCGTCGACGCCGGCATGCGCCAGCTCCGGGCCGAGGGGTGGATGCACAACCGCGCGCGCATGGTCGTCGCGTCGTTCCTGACCAAGCACCTGGGCATCGACTGGCGCGAGGGCGCCCGGGTCTTCTTCGACCTCCTGCTCGACGGCGACGTGGCGCAGAACGTGGGCAACTGGCAGTGGGTCGCGGGCACCGGCGTCGACACGCGGCCGAACCGGGTCTTCAACCCGACCGCCCAGCTGCGGAAGCTCGATCCCGAAGGCGCGTACGTCCGCCGCTACGTTCCGGAGCTCGCCGACGTCCCCGCCCGGGAGATCGCCGAGCCCGGGCTGCTCGCCCCCTCGTACCCCACGCCGATCGTCGAGCACGCCGAGGCGATCGCCGCGTTCCGGGCGCGGCGGGCACGCGCGACGTAGCCTCCTGCACGTGGTCGTCCACCGCGACGAGAGACGCGGTGGTGCGAGCTCGTTCGCCGAGGCCGCCGACGCCTACGAGCGGCACGGCCGGGCTACCCGGACGATGCGGTGCGCTGGCTGGCCGGGGAACGACCGTGCGACGTGGTCGACCTCGGCGCGGGGAGGGGGAAGCGACCCGCTCACTGGTCGCGCTCGGTCACCGGGTGACCGGGCCGCTCGGGTGACACGCGAACCGCGCGTGGGGTGCCGCCTCTTGACAGGAGAACACGTGTTCGTATAGAACACATGTTCCCATGATCGCCTGTGTCGTCGTCTCCGGGTTCGAGCTGCGGGCGGCGCTGCGGGCCCGGCCCCGTCTCCTGCTCGCTCCCGCGGCGCTCGCGCCCGAGCCGGGGACGGAGCAGCGGGTCGGAGCGGTCACGGCCGCCGCAGAGCACGCGGGCGTGACGCCGGGCATGCGCCTGGGGGAGGCGCTCGCCACCTGTCCGGGGCTGGTGCTCGTCGAGCGCGACCCGGCGGCGGTGGAGCAGGAGTGGGAGGCGATCCTGCGACGGCTGGAGGACGCGGGATTCGCGGTCGAGCCGGTCGAGCCCGGCGTCGTCGTGTTCGAGACGTCCGGCGTGGAGCGGCTCTACGGAGGAGTGGAGGAGGCGCTGAAGCGTGCCCTCGGCTCCGTCGGGCCTGCCTGGGACCCGCGTGCCGGCGCAGGGGAGCGCCGCTTCGTCGCCCTCGCGGCGGCGAGTGTCGCGCGCCCTGGGCAGGCCGTGATCGTCGAGGGGAAGGAGGAGCAGGCGTTCCTCGAGCCGCTCCCCCTCACCCTGCTGCCGCTCGAGCGAGAGCGCTACGCCGAGCTCGAAGGCCTCGGCATCCGGCAGCTGGGCGAGCTCGCCCAGCTGCCGGGAGGCGCCGTCGCGGAGCGGCTCGGGCCTGAGGGGAAGCGGGCGTGGAGCCTTGCGCGCGGCGGGGAGCGCCGTCGTGTGCGCGGGCGATCTCCCGCGGCGGAGCTGGTCGAGGCCCTCTCCTTCCCCGAGGCGGTTGCGAACGAGCTGACCCTGCGGCGCGCGCTCACCGCACTGCTCGAGCGGTTGCTCGCGCGACCGGAGCGTGCCTCCAGGCCGTTCCGGAAGCTCGCGATCGGCGCGCGCCTCGTGGACGGCGGCTCCTGGAGGCGCACGGTGACGCTGCGGGAGGCGTCGGCCGAGAGCGGGCGCCTGCGGACGGCGCTCGGGCCGAAGCTCGCAGAGATCCCCGCTCCGGTCGTCGAGCTGCGGCTGGAGGCGGTCGAGCTCGCGGAGCACGTCGGGCAGCAGCTCGCGCTCGTGGCGCCCGAGGGTGAGGAGCTCGACGTCCGGCTGCGCGAAGGCCTGCGCCAGGTGCGCGCAGGGGTGGGATCTGGATCGGTCTGCTCGGTAGTGGAGGTGGCGCCGTGGTCGCGGATACCCGAGGCGCGGGCGCTCGTCGTGCCGCGGGACGAGTAGCGGGACGGCTGAACCCGCCGCGCCCCGCGCTCGTCGAGGCAGGGGTGGACGGGGTGCCGCGCCTCGTGAACCGCGAGGCGGTCGTGGCCGTGCGCGAGGAGTGGCGGGTCGTCGACCGCTGGTGGACGGACGAGCCGATCGACCGGCGCTACTTCGACGTCGTGCTCGAGTCCGGCCGCAACACCGCCGTCTACCGCGACCGGGAGACGGCGTCCTGGTTCACGCAGCGCGCATGAGGCGAACGGCGGCCCGCGATCCGCGTGCCCGCCGCGACGCTCTACGGCGACGGGCCGGGAGGGAGCGAGTGGTCCTGCTGCGCCGCTTCGTAGGCGAACGCTTCCCAGTCCTCGGCCCGGTCCGGGGGGACGACGACCCACTGTCGGAACGCCTCGCCCCGGCCGGAGGGGTCGAAGAGGTGCGCCCCGGGAGCGGAGAGCGCGCGTGCACGGGCGGCCGGGTCGGTGAGCTTGAACACCATCCCCGTGCGGGAGAGGCCGAAGACGACCCGGCCGCCCCGCTTCACACACGGCATCCCGAACACCTTCGAAGCGCGGCAGTGCGGGTGCCAGCCGGTGATCGCGTCGACGATGTCGTCGTAGCGCTCGCGAGCGACGGGCGTCATCGGTGCCTACGCGGGGTCGTGGACGTCGTGGCGCTCGCAGCAGGCGGGATCGGGCGCGGCGCCCTCGCGGCGGTCGGTGGCGACGACGGGCTCCACGGGAGGAGTCTATGACGTACGTCGAGCTGCACTGCCACTCGGCGTACTCCTTCCTCGACGGGGCCTCCCTGCCGGAGGAGCTCGCCGCCCGTGCCGCCGAGCTCGGCTACGAAGCGCTCGCGCTCACCGACCACGACGGCGTCTACGGCTCCCTCGAGTTCGCACACGCGGCGAAGGCGCTCGGGGTGCGGCCGATCACCGGTGCCGAGGTCACGGTCGACGGCACCGGCTCGACCGAGCGGCGACGCGAGGACGCCGGAGCGGGGAGCGCCGACGCGCACATCACCCTCCTCTGCGAGTCGAGCCGTGGCTACGCGAGCCTCTGCCGGATCCTGACGGCCGCGCATGCGCACACGCGGCCACCGGGCAGGGAGCATCGCGTCCTCCGCCCTCCGTCCGTCGCCCTGGAGACGGTCGCCGAGCACACCGAGGGGCTCGTCTGCCTCTCCGGGTGCGCCCGGCACGGGCTCGCGCTGCGCGATCCGGACGGCGCCGCGGTGCTCGCCCGGGCGTTCGGCCGGGAGCGCTTCTTCGTCGAGCTGCAACGTGCCTACGAGCGGGGCGATGCCCGGCGGCACGCCCTGCTCGTCGGCCTCGCGGAGCACCTCGGCGTGGAGACGGTCGCCACGGGCAACGTCCACGCGCACACGAGCCGACGGGCCGTGCTGCAGGACGTGCTCGTCGCGATCCGCTGCCGCACGTCGCTCGACGGCTGCGAGGCCGAGCGGCGCGGCAACCGGGAGGCGGTGCTGCGCCCTCCCGGAGAGATGGTCGAGCGCTTCGAGAGCGTCGACCGCCAGGCGGCGGAGCGGACCGCGGTGCTCGCAGAGCGACTGGAGTTCGATCTCACCCGGGAGCTCGGGTACCGCTACCCGGACTTCTCCGGGGGGGCCGAGCCGGCGATCCGGCAGCTCGCGGCGATCTGCGAGGCGGCGTTCGGGGAGCGCTACACGGCGAGCGCCGCCTCGCTGCGCGGAGAGGCCCGTGCGCGGCTGGAAGAGGAGCTCCGGCTGATCGACGAGCTCGGCCTCGCAGGGTTCTTCCTGCTCCACCACGAGGTGCTCGAGCTCGCACGGGAGTGCGCGCTCGAGGTGCGCGGCCGCCACTCTCCACGCCGCTTCCTGCCGCCGGGCCGGGGCCGTGGCAGCTCCGTCGGCTCGATGGTCTGCTACCTCACCGGGCTCTCCCATGTCGACCCGGTCGTGAACGGCCTCTCGCTCGGCCGCTTCCTCAACGAGGAGATGGCGTCCGTGCCGGACATCGACCTCGACTTCCCGCGCGACATCCGCGAGAGGCTGATCGTCGCGGTCACGGAGCGCTACGGGCGCGACCACGCGGCGCTCGTCGCGAGCTTCGCCACCTATCGCTCCCGTGGTGCGATCCGTGACGTCGGCAAGGCGCTCGGGCTGCCGCAGACGGAGCTCGAACGGCTAGCGCGTGTCACCGACGGCTGGAGCGCGACGCGGGTCGCCGACGAGGTGGCTGCGCTGCCCGATGCGGAGCGGAAGCTCGAGTCGCGCCGCTGGCGCGCCTTCCGCGTCCTCGCCGGAGAGATCTCCGGGCTGCCGCGGCACGTCTCCCAGCACCCGGGAGGGATGGTGATCTCGTCGCGTCCGCTCGTCGAGCTCGTCCCGGTCCAACCGGCGGCGATGGCGGGACGACAGCTCTGTCAGTGGGACAAGGACTCGTGTGCAGATGCGGGGTTCCTCAAGATCGACCTGCTCGGGCTGGGGATGCTGTCGGCGGTCGAGGACTGCGTGGAGCAGATCGCACGGTTGCACGACACCCCGATCGACCTCTCCCGGATCCCGCTCGACGATGCCGGGGTCTTCCGTGAGATCCAGGGCGCGGACACGGTCGGCGTCTTCCAGATCGAGTCCAGGGCACAGATGCAGAGCCTCCTCCGCACGCGTCCGGAGACGATCGACGATCTCACCGTGCAGGTGGCGCTGGTGCGACCGGGCCCCATCCAGGGCAAGGCGGTGCACCCTTACATCGAGCACCGGCGCCGGCTGCGCGAGGACCCGTCGTTCGTGTTCCCGGTCGACCACGAGCTGCTGCGCGAGCCGCTCGCCTCGACCCTCGGGGTCGTCGTCTTCCAGGACCAGGTGCTCGACGTCGCGATCGCGCTGGCGGGGTTCACCGTCGGCGAGGCAGAGGGCCTGCGACGCGCGATGAGCCGCAAGCGGAGCCTCGCCGCGCTGGAGGCGCACCGGCACCGGTTCGTGGAGGGGGCGGCCCGGAACGGGGTCGACGACGCGACGGCGAACCTCGTCTACGACAAGCTCGTCGGGTTCTCCGGGTTCGGCTTCCCGAAGTCGCACGCCGCCGCGTTCGGGCTGCTCGCGTACCAGTCGGCCTGGCTGCGCCACCACTACCCGGGGGAGTTCCTCTGCGCGCTGCTCAACGCGCAGCCGATGGGCTTCTATCCGCCGGCGAGCCTCGTCCGCGACGCGCAGCGGCGCGGGGTGGAGGTGCGTCCGCCGGACGTCGGCCTCAGCGCGGCCCGGTGCACGCTGGAGCCGTGGGGCGGTGGCGCTCCCGCCGTGCGCATCGGCCTCGCGTACGTGCAGGCGGTCGGCGAGGACGACGCCGACGCGATCGTCGCAGCGCGTGACGCCGAGGGCCCGTTCGTCGACGTGGCGGACCTCGCACGCCGCGTCCCGCTGTCACACGACGGCCTGCGGGCGCTCGTCCGCGGTGGTGCCTGTGATGTCTTCGGGCGCCGGCGCGACCTCTTCTGGGAGCTCGGGCTCGCCCCCCGTCCGCGTTCCATCGAGGGCTCGCGAGGGGCGGCGAAGCAGCTTCCGCTCTCGCTCACGCCGACGGCGGAGACCCCGGCGCTCCGTGACCTCACGCGCTGGGAGCGGATGCTCGCCGACTACCGCGAGACCGGCCTCTCCGTCGACAGCCATCCCCTCGCGCTCCTGCGGCCGCACCTTCCGGCCGGGACGCTGACGAGCGTGGAGCTGCACGGCGCGCGGCACGGCGCGCCGGTCTCCTTCGCCGGGCTCACGGTCGCGCGGCAGCGCCCGTCGACGGCGAAGGGGGTCGTGTTCATGCTGCTCGAGGACGAGCACGGCCAGGTCAACCTCGTCGTCCCGTCCGAGGTGTACGAGCACCATCGCTCGATCGTGCGCACCGAGCCGCTGCTCCTCGCCCGCGGGCGCTTCGAGCGGGTCGACCGGAACCGCAACGTCCTCGTCTCCACGCTGGAGAGCCTCTCGGCCCTCGCCCGCACGGTCGCCGGGAGCGACGACGTCGTCGTCTCGCTCCCACGCGCCCACCACTTCGGCCATCGCTGACCTCACCGGCCCGACCCGCCGCCGGACAGCCGCCCGGCGGCAGCGCGACGACGGGCGCGAGGAGCACCTCCGACCTATCCTTCGCCACGCCGCCGATGCCCCGCCACGCGCCCGAGACGTCACGCTTCCTGATCTCGCTCGACTTCGAGCTCATGTGGGGGGTCCGCGAGCGCCGGACGATCGCGGACTACGGCGAGAACGTCCTGGGCGCGAGGCGCGCGATCCCGGTGCTCCTCGAGACGTTCGCGCGGCACGGGGTGCGGGCGACCTGGGCGACCGTCGGCATGCTGCTCTTCGACTCGAAGGATGACCTCCTCGCGCACCTCCCGACC